>NZ_AFPR01000133.1:0-8013 GCF_000219295.1 Acidiphilium sp. PM | reverse complement strand
TTCGATTCCAGCGAGGCGCGCGGCGAGCCGATGCCGATGACGGCATCGCCCGCGCGCAGCAGGGCGGCGAGACGGGCGATCGCGTCGTCGCGGTCGATCGTCGCCTGGTTTCCATCGTCGCCGCGCCGGAGCGGGGCGCGCAAGCGGTCCGGCGCGTTGACGAAGCCGTAGCCGAAGCGGCCGCGGTCGCAGAGGAAATAGGTGTTGACCGCGCCGTTGTAGCGATTGACGATGCGGCGCAGCCGGTCGGCGCGGGCGTTGGCGATGGTGTTGCAGCCGAGGCCGCAATGGGCGCAGATCGAGGGCGCGCCGCGCATGTCCCATTTGCGGACGTAATGCGCGGAAAACGTCTTGTCGGTGAAGACGCCGGTCGGGCAGATCTCGATGAGGTTGCCGCTGAACTCGTTCTCCAGCGTGCCATCGGCGTGGCGGCCGAAATAGACGTGATCGTGGGCGGCGAAGACGTCGAAGTCGCGGCCGCCGGCATAGTCGCGATAGAAGCGCGAACAGCGGTAACAGGCGATGCAGCGGTTCATCTCGTGCTTGATGAACGGCCCGAGATCCTGGTTCCGATGGGTGCGCTTGGTGAAGCGGTAGCGGCGGTAGGTGTGGCCGGTCATCACCGTCATGTCCTGGAGGTGGCATTCGCCGCCCTCCTCGCAGACCGGACAGTCATGCGGGTGGTTGACCATCAGCCACTCGATCACGCTGGCGCGGAAGGCGACGACCTCGGGATCGGCGATCGAGAAGCGCGCGCCTTCGGGCACCGGGGTCATGCAGGCCATGACCATGCGGCCGGTCTGGTCCTCCGGCCCGTCATATTGCTTGACGGCGCATTGCCGGCAGGCGCCGACCGAATCGAGCGCCGGGTGCCAGCAGAAATACGGCAGGTCGAGCCCGGCGCCGAGGCAGGCCTGGAGCAGGTTTTCGTCGGGCTTCGCGGTCAGGGTCTTGCCGTCCACCTCGAAGGTCGTCATGCCCAGCCCTCCGCCGTGTCGTGCCAGGGGCAATGCCGCTCGCTGACATGACGTTCGAATTCCTCACGGAAGAATTTCAGGCCGCTGCGCAGCGGCGCCATCGCGCCGGGGGCGAGATCGCAGAAGGTGCGGCCGGGACCGAGGAAGTCGACGTGATGGGCGAGCAGCTCGATGTCATCCGGCTCGCCCTCGCCGGCTTCCAGCGCCGTGAGGATGCGCTCGACCCAGGGCAGGCCGTCGCGGCAGGGGGTGCACCAGCCGCAGGATTCCTGGGCGAAGAAATGCTCGATGTTGCGCAGCAGGCCGACCGGGCAGCGCTTCTGGTCCAGCACCAGGATGTTGGCGGTGCCGAGCCAGCTGCCGATCTTGCCGACGGAGTCGAAATCCATCGGGACGTCGAAATTCTCGCGCATGATGAACGCGGTCGACGCGCCGCCGGGCAGCACCGCGCGCGCCTCGTAGCCCTCGCGCATGCCGCCGGCATGCTCCTCGATGATTTCGTTGAGCGGCGTGCCCACCGGCAGTTCCCACAGACCGGGGCGGTTGACCCGGCCGCTGACGCCGTAGAGCTTGGTGCCGCCTTCGGTCGCGCTGCGGCTGAGGCCGAGAAACCAGTCCGCGCCGCGCTCGATGATGGACGGCACGCAGCACAGCGTTTCGACGTTGTTGACGACGGTGGGCTTGCCCCACAGGCCGCTGGTCGTCGAGCGCGGCGGGCGGGTGCGCGGCACGGCGCGCTTGCCCTCCAGCGCGGAGAACAACGCGCTGGCCTCGCCGCAGATGTAGCGCCCGCCGCTGCCGTGGACGTGGATGGTGAGCGAGAAGCCGGAGCCCAGGATGTCGGCGCCGAGATAGCCGCGCGCCTCGGCCTCGGCCACGGCGCGGGAGAGCCGCTCCATCGCCAGCACGTATTCGCCGCGGACGAAGATGTAGGCGGTTTCGGCCTGGACCGCGAAGGCGCCGATGATGATCCCCTCGATCATCAGATGCGGCGCGGCTTCGAGCAGGAGGCGGTCCTTGAAGCTGCCGGGTTCCATCTCGTCGGCGTTGATGACGAGGTAGCGATGGCGCGGGGCATCCGCACCGCGGGGCGCGCCTTCCCATTTGCGGCCGGCGGGAAAGCCGGCGCCGCCGCGGCCGCGCACCTTCGCGCGCTTGACCTCCTCGACGACGCTTTCCGGCGACATGCCGAAGGCCTTGCGCATCGCCGCGTAGCCGCCGGCGCGCTCGTAGCCGGCGATGTCGAGCGGCTGGCGGCCGGGCTGGATGTATGAAGTGAGGGGTCGGTCCGCCATCGGCATCACCTGTACTGCTCCAGGATCGCGTCGATCCGCTCGGGGGTGAGGTTGCCGTGCAGGTCGTCGCCGATCATCATCGCCGGGGCGCGGTCGCAGCAGCCGAGGCAGACGATCGGCAGGAGGGTGAAGCGGCCGTCCGGCGTGGTTTCCCCCGGCTCGATGCCGAGGCGCTGGCGCAGCAGGTTGCGCGCGGCGGTGGCGCCCATCACCCAGCAGGCCACGCTGTCGCACAGCAGGATGACGTGGCGGCCCACGGGACGGCGGAAGATCAGGTTGTAGAAGGTGGCGACACCGTCGAGCTCGGCGGGTGTCATGCCGAGCAGGGCGGCCACTTCGGCGAGATGGTCGTCCGAGACATGGCCGTGACGCTTCTGCACCGCCTTCAGCGCATCGATGCCGGCGGCGCGCGGGGTTTCGGACTCGCGCAGAAAGGTCGCGATCGTCTCGCGCAGGGCGGCATCGAGCGGTGCGGACGCCGGGCTGTGTTCAGCGGTCGACATCGGCCATCACGAAATCGATGCTGCCGATGATCGCGATCAGGTCGGCGACATAGGCGCCGCGGCTGATCAGCGGGATCATCTGCAGATGGGGAAAGGACGGGGTGCGGATGCGGGTGCGGTAGGAGACGGTGTCGCCGTCGGCGACCAGGTAATAGCCATTGATGCCCTTGGTCGCCTCGATGCTGACCATCGCCTCGCCGGGCGGCAGCACGGGCCCCCAGCTGACATTGAGGAAATGGGTGATGAGGGTTTCGATGTCCTGCATCGTCCGCTCCTTGAGCGGCGGCGTCGTCAGCCGGTGGTCGGACTTGTAGGGGCCGGGCGGCATGTTATCGAGGCACTGGCGGATGATGCGCAGGCTCTGGCGGATTTCCTCGATATGGACCACCACGCGGTCGTAACAGTCGCCGTTGTGGCAGATCGGAATGTCGAACTCGAGCTGGTCGTATCCGGAATAGGGGCGCTGGGCGGCGATAGTCCCAGCCGAGGCCGCAGGCGCGCAGGCCGGGGCCGGTCACGCCCCAGTCCAGCGCTTCCTCCAGCGTGTAGGCACCGACGCCGATCGTGCGGGCCTTGAAGAGGCGGTTGCGCATGACGAGCTTGTCGTACTCGTCGAGCCGCTTCGACTGGTAGCCGAGATAGTCGCGGATCATCCGGTCCCAGCCCTGGGGCAGATCCGCCGCCACGCCGCCGATGCGGAACCAGGCGGGGTGCATGCGGAAGCCGCAGATCGCCTCGATGATCTGGAACACCCGCTCGCGGTCGGAGAACATGTAGAAGACCGGCGAAAGCTGGCCGACATCCTGCGACATGGTGCCGTAGAAGACGAGATGGCTGGCGATGCGGAACAACTCGGCGAGCATGATGCGGATCATCTGCGCGCGTGACGGCACCTCGATCCCCGCGAGGCGCTCGACCGCCATCACGTAGGGGAAGTTGTTCATCACGCCGCCGAGATAGTCGATGCGGTCGGTATAGGGGATGTAGGTGTGCCAGGACTGGCGCTCGGCCATCTTCTCGGCGCCGCGGTGATGAAAGCCGATCTCGGGCACGGCGTCGACGATTTCCTCGCCCTCGAGCTGGAGGATGATGCGGAACACGCCGTGGACGCTCGGGTGGTTGGGGCCGAGATTGAGGAACATGAAGTCGGAGTTCTCGCTGTGCCGCTTCATGCCCCAGGCCTCGGGGTTGAAGCGCAGCGCCTCCTGTTCGGCGCGTTCCTTCTCCTCGGTGAGGATGTAGGGGCCCATTTCGGTGGCGCGGGCGATGTAGTCCTTGCGCAGGGGATGGCCCGTCCAGGTCGGCGGCGTGAGGATGCGGAACAGGGTCGGGTGGCCGGCGAAGCCGATGCCGAACATGTCCCAGACCTCGCGTTCGTACCAGTTGGCGTTGGGCCAGATATCCGCGATGCTCTGCACCTCGAGCGCGCCCTCGGCGAGCGGGACCTTGACGCGGACATCGTCGTTCCGCTCGAAGGAGACGAGGTGATAGACGAGGGTGAAATCGGATTTCGGCAGGCCATCGCGGTGGACGCGCTGGCGCTCGTCGATCGCGGTGAGGTCGTAGAGCATCTGGAAGCGCCTTGTGGCGCCGTCGCGCAGGTGCCGGAGCACGGCGTGCACGATGTCGCGATCGATCCAGATGGTCGGGATCCGGTCGGCGGTCGGTTGCAGGGTGAAGGAGATCGGCCCAAGCGTGCGGACCAGGTCGGACACGATACCCTGTTCGGCCTCTGTGGCGGGGATGCTGTTGAATTCCGTCAGCATCCCGCCCTCCCTAAACGCTGTCCGGCGTGGGGAGGCTGCCGGCCGCTTGCCTCTCCTGGTGTTTGAGATCGCGGAAGCTGGGCCGCTCGATCTTCTCGGCGCCGTTGGGACCGACCAGCCAGCTGAGCGGCCGGCGCTCGGAACCGATCGAGTTCTGCAGCAGCATCAGCCCTTCGAGCAGCGCGTCCGGCCGGGGCGGACAGCCGGGGACATAGACATCGACGGGCAGGAAACTGTCGGCACCCTGGACGACGGCGTAGATGTCGTACATCCCGCCGGAATTGGCGCAGGCGCCCATCGAGATCACCCAGCGCGGCTCAAGCATCTGGTCGTAGAGATACTTGATGACGGGCGCCATCTTCACGAACACGGTACCGGAGATGACGATCAGGTCGGCCTCGCGCGGGGTGGCGCGCAGCACTTCCGAGCCGAAGCGGGCGATGTCGAACTTGCTGGTGAAGGCCGTCGCCATTTCGACATAGCAGCAGGAGAGGCCGAAATTGAACGGCCAGATCGAATATTTGCGGCCCCAGGCCACCATGTCTTCCAGCCGGCCGAGGGCCACGTTGCGGCGCACCGCATCGGTGAAGGTGCCGCCGCCGGGGGATGGGGCGGCCGGCTGGCCGGCTGTGCCGAGGCCGCGGAGAAGAGGCGCGGTCGTGGAGAGCTGTTGTCCCGTCGCGCCTTTGCCGAATGTGAATCGCATGGCGTCAGCGCCTCCGCACTATCGCAAGCGCGCGGGGCTTTGGCCCCCATTCGAGCGCGCCGGCGCGCCACAGATAGGCGAGCGCGGCGAGAAGGGCGAGGATGAAGACCGCGATCACGACATAGCCGGTCCATCCGGCGGCATGGACGGCGGTGGCCCAGGCGTAGAGATAGGCGGCTTCGAGATCGAAGATCACGAAGAACATCGCGATGAGATAGAATTGCACGGGAAGCCGGAAGCGGGCGTAGCCGACGGTGACGATGCCGGATTCGAACGGTTCGATGGTGGCCCGTTTCAGGTGCCGCTGGCCGAGGAAATGGGACACGCCGATCATACCCGCGACCAGAGCGATCACGACAAAGGTGTAGACCAGCAATACCCAGTAATGGGCGTTATCCGCCATGGTCCGTGTCCATCCCGGCAGGCGTTTCTCGAACCAGCGAGTGCGGCTCGAGCCGCAAGACGACAAAACCTTTCCTCACAATCTGACACTATTGTGACCGCGCCTGTCAAGCGAGTCGTACTGGCAACGATTTCCGACCGCCATGGTCCTGAATGGATGGGCGTTGACGCGGCTTGCGGCGATGTTCATGCCGCCTGACGGCGCCGCGCCCGGAGGCGCCGGACCCATTTGACGAGCTCCAGCAGGATGAAGATCAGGCTCGATGCGAGGACGCAGACCGCGAGTTCGGCGGCGGTCAGAGGCGCGGCGTTGAACGCGCCGTTGAGGCCGGGCGTGTAGATCACCGCCATTTGAAGCGCGAATGTGAGGCCGATCGCGCCGAGCAGCGGCCTGTTCGAGAGCAGCCCCTGGGTGAACAGCGACGCGCGCGACGAACGGATCGCCATGATCTGCCACATCTGCACGAAGGTCAGCACGGTGAAGACCATCGTCTGCCAGTGGGTATCGCCGAGGCGGAGCGCTCCCGCTTCCGTGAACAGCGTGATCGCGGCCATGACGAGGCCGGACCAGAACACGTCCCATAACATGCCGTTATCGAACAGGCCCTCGCGCGGCGGGCGCGGCGGGCGGCTCATGATGTCGGGCTCGCCGGGTTCGGCCGCGAGGGCAAGGCCGGGCAGGCCGTCGGTGACGAGGTTGATCCAGAGGATCTGGATCGGCACCAGGGGGACCGGCAGGCCGAAGAACGGGGCGAGGAAGATCGCCCAGATTTCGGCCGAGTTGCAGGCGACCACGAAGCGGACGAACTTGCGGACATTGTCGTAGATGCGGCGGCCTTCGCGCACCGCCGCGACGATGGTCGCGAAATTGTCGTCGAGCAGGACGAGGCTCGCGGCCTCGCGGGCGACATCGGTCCCGCCGCGCCCCATCGCGACGCCGATATCGGCATGGGCCAGCGCCGGCGCGTCGTTCACGCCATCGCCGGTCATGGCGACGATCTCGCCGTTCGCCTGCAACGCCGTCACGATGCGGATCTTCTCGGAGGGATCGACGCGGGCGAACACGCTCGCCTCGCGCACGCGCCGGGCCAGCGCCGGATCGTCGAGCGACTGGAGCTCGCGGCCGGTGATGACATCGCCGCCATCGCCGACGATGCCGAGGGCACGGGCGATCGCGCGCGCGGTGACCGGGTGATCGCCGGTGATCATGACCGGGCGGATCCCCGCCGCCCGGCAGGTTGCGACCGCGGCGCGCGCTTCGGGCCGCGGCGGGTCGATCAGGCCGACGAGGCCGAGAAACGTCAGCTCCTGTTCCAGTTCGGCCAGCGCGTCGGCGGACGGCATGGCATTGCGGACGCCCTGGGCGATGGCGAGCACCCGCAGGCCGTCCTCGGCCATCTGCGCGGCCGCCTGCGCGATCGGTTCGGGATCGAGCGCGGCGACCCCCTGCCCCGTCGTCATCGTGGCGCAGAGCGGCAGGACCGCTTCCGGCGCGCCTTTCGTGTAGACGACGAAGCGGTTGCCGTCGCGATGCACGGTCGTCATCCGCCGGCGGGCGGAATCGAAGGGGAGTTCCGCGACGCGCGGGGTCAGCGCCGCCTCGCGCCCACGGTCGAGCCCGGCATCGGCGGCGGCGCGCCAGAGGGCGATTTCGGTCGGATCGCCGATGGCGTGGGCGGTTTCGTCCACGGCGATATCGTTGCAGAGAAGCAGGGCGCGGAGCAGCGGCGCGTGCCCGCCGAGCGCCGCGACGGGCTGGCGCTGGCCGCCGGCCCAGACCTCGGTCAGGCGCATGTCGTTGAGCGTGAGCGTGCCGGTCTTGTCCGAACAGATCGTGGTGACCGAGCCGAGGGTTTCCACCGCCGGAAGCCGGCGGATCAGCGCCTGCGCCCGGGCCATGCGGGAGGCGCCGAGCGCGAGCAGGACGGTGACGACGGCGGGCAGCGCCTCGGGGATGGCGGCGACGGCGAGGCTGAGCGCGGTGAGCAGCATCAGCAGCGGCGCCTCGCCGCGGAGCAGGCCGATGCCGAAGATCAGCGCGCAGATCAGGATCGCCGCGATGGCGATCTGCCGGCCGAAGACGGCGAGACGCTGCTGCAGGGGCGTGCGCGGGGCGGCGGCGGTTTCGAGCATGGCGGCGATGCGGCCGAGTTCGGTCGCCATGCCGGTCGCGACGACGACGCCGCGGCCGCGGCCGTTGAGGACGACCGTGCCCTTGTAGGCCATGCCGTGACGTTCGGCGAGCGGCTGGTCGTCCGGCGCCGCCGCGACATGCTTGACGACCGGCACGGATTCCCCGGTCAGCGGGGCCTCGCCGAGTTGCAGGCCGGCGGCCTCCAGCAGCCGGAGATCGGCGGGGATGGC
>NZ_AFPR01000134.1:0-2584 GCF_000219295.1 Acidiphilium sp. PM | reverse complement strand
GGACCTGGCCGGCGTGGACGTGGTGCGGCGGGAGCATGTCGCCGAGGCGATCGCCTATCGGCATCGCCAGCCCGGCCGGGCGGCGCCGGCGCGGCGGCTGGCGGCGCAGGCGGGGGACTGAGCATTTTTCCGATCCGGACGGATCGGATGAATGATCCTCTCCGATGACTAACCAAGCATCCTCATCCGAACGGATGTTTTCGTCTGACCGGATGGTGCTCTAACGACGATGGGCAGGGCCGGGCCGACGCATCGCACGGTCCGGGGGACCGCGTTACCCGAGTGTATGAGCTGGCACCAACAATAAACTTGCACCGGCAACATTCGATGGATTAAAGAAGGGTAACTTCGCTGATTTACTGTATTTATCTTTAGATATAATATAATTTTTGAGGTGTTTCATCATGTCCGGACAGGAAACTTTTACATATACCTTTACCGACGGTTCATACACAGACACGGTCAACGTGACGATCTCGACAACGATCGCCACGATCACCAACCCCTCGAACATCGGTGTCGTTAGCGGCGAGGGGTATCCCGTCTTGTCGATCAGCGGGACCTGGGAAGGCAACACAATCACCGGGATGGTCGGAAACAGCGGGCAAGTTCAGTCGCTCCACGGCGTACTTTTCGACAACGCGATTTTCCCGGGCACGACGTCCGGCGGCGGCTACGGCCCCGGCGGAGATAATGGCAATACGCAGGGACTCGATGTACACGGGCTGGAATTCAGTGTTTCCGGCGGTATCAGACAGACTGACGTAAATGTCTTTACGCAGCAGGGTGTATTCTATGACATACAAGATCCGAATGATAACCAAATCCAAATTACGTTCGATGGCGTGACGCCCTCCTTGTCGTCGCTTGGTTCGAATGCCTGTTTTGCCGAGGGTACCCGGATTGCGACGACGCGCGGTGGCGTCCCGGTGGAGGAACTGACGAAGGGAGACGCCGTCCTCCTGCATGGCGGCGGGACGGCCCCCGTGGTGTGGATCGGACATCGCACGATCGAACCGGGTCGCCATGCGAGGCCCGACGCGGTGCAGCCGGTGCTGATCGGCGCTCATGCGATTGCGGATAACGTGCCGGCGCGCGACCTCGTCGTTTCGCCGGATCACGCCTTCTATTTCAACGGCGCGCTCATCCCGGCGAAAGCGCTCGTCAACGGCATGACGATCCGGCAGGTCGAGCGGCGCAGCGTCACCTATTACCATGTCGAACTGCCGGCGCACGCGATCCTGCTGGCCGAGAACATGCCGGCGGAAAGCTACCTTGAGACCGGCAACCGCCAGGCCTTCGAAAATGGCGGTGCCGCCATCGCCCTGCATCCGGAGTTTGCCCAGCCGCTGCGCGAGGCCGCCAGCTGCGCCCCCTTCGCCGAGCATGGCGCGATCGTCGAGCAGGTCCGGACGCAGATCCTCGAGCGCGCGGGACTCGAGACGACGGACGACGCGCAGCTTCGCGTCGAATACCGCGCCGACGGCGCCGCGATCATCACGTCGCGCAGCGCGGTTCCCGCCGAGGTGACGCCCGATCCGCGCGATCGCCGCCGGCTCGGCGTCAAGATCGGCGGTTTGATGGCGGGCGACGAACCGGTGGCGCTCGATCACCCGGCACTGGCCGAAGGGTGGCACGGCGTGGAAGCCGATGGCCGCTGGACCGATGGCGCGGCGGTGGTGCCGGCGAGCTTGCTCAAGGGCCGCGTTCTGACCGTGACGCCGCTGAAAGCCGGTCTGCGCTATCCGGTGATGCAGCAGGCGGCGGAGACCAGGCTGACGGCCTGACCGCATCCCGCCCCTCGCCCGGAACGGGGTAAGGGGCGGGCCGAGCGTCGGCCCCGTGGTCCGGGTGCGCGGATGTCAGGATGCGCTGGCGGAAAACGCCGCGCGGAGGGTGCTGAGCCGGGCGGCGCCCATCGAGAGCTTGCGGATGCCGGCCTCGACCAGGAGGCGGGCGGTCGGCGGATCGCCGGCGGCTTCGCCGCAGACGGAAACGGGGACCGCCCCGGCATCGCGGCAGACCCGGGCGCAGAGGCCGATGACCGCCGGATGGCCGGCATCGGCGAAGCCGGGGAGATCCTTGTGGCCGCGATCGGCGGCGAGGACGTATTGCGTGAGATCGTTGGTGCCGATCGAAAAGAAGTCGCTCGCCGCCAGCAGGTCCGGCACGGTGAGGGCGGCGGCGGGCACCTCGATCATCGCGCCGAGCGGCGGCGGCGAGCAGCCGACATCGCGCGCGGCGGCGGCGAGCAGGTCGCGTATAGCGCGCAACTCGGCGGCGAAGGTGACCATCGGGACCATGATCCGCAGGTCGTGCCCGGCGCCGGCGCGCAGCAGGGCGCGCAGATGGGCGGCGCAGAAATCCGGCCGGCGGAGCAGCGCGCGCACGCCGCGCACGCCGAGGGCGGGATTTTCCTCCGACGCCAGGGCGAGGAAGGGCACCGGCTTGTCCGCCCCGGCATCGAGCAGGCGGACCACGACCGGACGGCCCTGGAACGGCGCGATCATCGCGCCGACGCGGGCTTCCTGCTCGTCCTCGCCCGGCATGTCGGCGCGACCGAGGAAGAGCATCTCGGTGCGGG
>NZ_AFPR01000135.1:0-1855 GCF_000219295.1 Acidiphilium sp. PM | reverse complement strand
GGTCGCGCAGGCGCTTGGCTGCGGAAATCCGGATCAGGAACGGCTCATGGGCGAGATGCCGGTCGAGCGCCGCGGCCGCATCAGGGGCCCAGGCCTCGCCCGCATCGGCGCGCGCCGGCGTCGGCTCGATCCGGTCGAGATCGGCGCCGAGCGGCAGGATGTTGAACAGCGCGTCGAACAGCGCGTTGCAGTATTCCTGCACGACATAGGTCGCACCCGCATACCCCATGAACGGCGTGCCGGTCGCGCGGCGGATGATCGCCCCCGGAAACGACGCCGGAATATAGACCGAGCGGCCGCCGCGCTCCGCCGCATACATCCGCTCGTTATACGAGCCGAACAGCACCAGCGGCGGGGTCGCCGCCATCGCCGCGCGCACCGCGTCGTTGTCCGGCTTCACCCCGGGGCGACGGGCGATCGCGAAGCTGCACGCAATGCCGAGCTCCTCCTCGAGCAGGCGGCGCAGGCCGCGGGCATAGGTCTCGGTCGCCACCACCCCGAACGACGAGGTCGCGAAGAAATCCTGCGTCACGCTCCGCCACAGATCCCAGATCGGCTTGATCGTGGTCTCCTTCTCGCGGGCGATGAACGGCTCGGGATCGACACCGGCGAGCTCGCCGAGCTTGCGCAGGAAATTCGTCGTCGCGAAAATCCCCATCGGCGCCATCAGGTAGGGCTTGCCCAGCGCCTCGCAGAGCTTGCGGCCGAATTCGCGATAGAGGCAGACATTGACATCCGCATCGGCCAGCAGCGGCGTGTCCTTGAGGTCGGCGCCGAGCGGGAAGGTCAGGTTGACCTCGCAGCCGATCCCCTCGACCAGCCGGCGGATCTCCGCGAGATCGGAGGGCATGTTGAACGTGCCGTAGATCGGCCCGATGATGTTGACGCGCGGCTTGCCCGCCTTGCGCTCCGGGCGCTTCGCCTTCGCGTTGCCGAACTCGTTCCACAGCCACACCATCGCCCGGTCGGCGGACTGCCACTGGTCCTCGTCGATCGTGCGCGGCAGGAAGCGCCGCAGGTTCGAGCCCTCCGGCGTCACCCCGCCGCCGATCATCTCGGCGATCGACCCGGTAACGACGACGGCGGGAATCTTCTGGTTGCCGATCCCGGCGGCGCGCTTCATCGGCCCCTCGGTGCCGCTCATCGAGAGCGATTCCTCGTCGAGCCCCGTCACCACGATCGGCAGCTCGTGCGGCGGCAGCGCGTCGGTATAGTGCAGCACCGCCGTCACCGGCAGATTCTCGCAACCCACCGGCCCGTCGATGACGACGCGCAACCCCTTGATCGCGGCGAAGGCGTAGACAGCGCCCCAATACCCGCCCGCCCGGTCATGATCCTGCACCAGCATCAGGAAACCTCCTCCGCCTGCGCCGCATCGCCGGCGAAGAACCCGATCATCCGGCCGAACCGCTCGCGCCCGCGCGTCTGCGCCGCGACGATGGCAGCGAGTGCCGCGGCACCGGATGCGCCGAAGATCGGCCGCGATGACACGATGTTGGTGAAATAGACGGCCGGCACACCCGCCTCCTTCGCCGCCTGCACCAGCGGCGTGGTGCCGAAGGCAAGGTCGGGGCGAACGTCGCGCAGCGCCGCGCAATCCTGTTCGAGCGAGGCGCGGAACTGCACATGCGTGCCCTGCTGGGCAAGCCAGGCGCGGTCCGCCTCGCTCCACGGCGTCGCCGGCAGCGCGGTGCCGACATAGGGGATCTCCGCCCCCGCCTCGATCAGCAGCCGTGCGACCAGCAGCTCCGAGCCCTCGTAGCCCGAAACGATCATCCGCGCCGTAACCGGGTTGGCGGCGAGTGCTGCGCGCACCGGGGCGATCGCCGCGGCCTTCGCCCGGTCGACCCGCGCC
>NZ_AFPR01000136.1:0-18424 GCF_000219295.1 Acidiphilium sp. PM | reverse complement strand
GATCGCCGCCGCCGCCGAGCCGGCCGACTGGACGATGGCCGCGATCACCGGCACCGCCGGCCTCGAACCCACCCTCGCCGCGACCCGCAACGGTGGGGCCATCGCGCTCGCCAACAAGGAGGCGCTGGTTTCCGCCGGCGACGTGTTCCTTGCCGCGATCGCCGCCGGCGGAGCGACGCTGCTGCCGGTCGATTCCGAACACAACGCCATCTTCCAGTCGCTCGCCGACGGCAACCGCGCCGCTCTGGAAAAGATCATCCTCACCGCTTCGGGCGGCCCGTTCCGGGAAGCAAGCCTCGACGAGATGAAGGACGCGACGCCGGAGACCGCGCTGAAGCATCCCGTCTGGTCGATGGGTGCGAAGATCTCGATCGATTCCGCCACCCTCTTCAACAAGGGGCTGGAGGTGATCGAGGCCGCGCGCATCTTCGGCCTCGCGCCGCATGAGATCGAGGTGCTGGTGCATCCGCAGTCGATCGTGCATGGCATGGTCTGCTATCGCGACGGATCGGTGCTGGCCCAGATGGGCGCGCCGGACATGCGCATCCCGATCGCCCACACCCTGGCCTGGCCGGCGCGCCTCGCGACCTCCTCGCCCCGGCTCGACCTCGCCGCCGCGGCGCGGCTCGACTTCCTTGCCCCCGATCCGGTGCGCTTCCCGGCGCTCCGTCTTGCGCGCGAGGCACTGGAAGCCGGCCATGGCGCCTCGACGGTGCTCAACGCCGCGAATGAGATCGCGGTTGAGGCGTTCCTGCGCCGGCGGATCGGCTTTCTCGACATCACGGCGGTGGTCGAACGGGTCATGCAGCGCCTCGGCGCGCCCCCGATCGGCGATCTCGCGGCCGTGCTTGCCCTCGATGCCGAAGCGCGCGCCATGGCGGAGGCGGAATTGCGCGCGAAGTCCGACCCGCGCGCGGCGTGACCCCTGTCGCCCGGTGGCCGCAATCCCATATCTCCAAGGCCATTCCAACGGCTGACGACACGAAGGTTCCATGATCGATTTCCTCCGTTCCGCTCTCGGCTTCATCGTCGTGCTCGGCGTGCTGGTGACCGTTCATGAGCTCGGGCATTATCTCGTCGCGCGCTGGCGCGGCGTCACGGTCGAGGCGTTCTCGCTGGGTTTCGGTCCGGCGCTCTTTTCCCGCACGGACCGGCACGGCACGGTCTGGAAAATCTCCGCCATCCCGCTTGGCGGCTATGTGCGGATGAAAGGCTGGGCCGAATTCGGCGCAGAACAGGCCGGTGCGGCCGACCCCGGCAGTTTCGGCTCGAAGCGGCTTTCGGCCCGTGCCGCGGTAGTGGCGGCGGGCCCGGCGGCGAATTTCCTGCTGGCGATCGTGCTGTTCAGCGGCGTCTTCGCCACGGCCGGCGTGCCGACCGTATTGCCCGTCATCAGCAAGGTGATGGCCGGCTCGCCGGCAGCCGCTGCGGGGCTCGCGAAGGGCGACCGGGTCGTGAGCATGAATGGCCAGCCGATCGGCACCTTTGATCAGCTGAGCGCGGTGGTCGCGGCGCACCCAGATGGCAGGATCGCGCTGAGCTATACGCGAAGCGGCGAGACCCACAGCCTGAATCTCACCCTCGGCACCGCGAAGATCGATGGCAAGACAATCGGCCGGCTCGGCATCGAGGGGGCCGATGTGGAAATGCGCCGGCTGTCGCCGCCGCGGGCGATCGTTCGCGGCGTTGCCGTGACCTGGCAGGCGACGGCGGCGACGCTGCACGGTCTCTGGCAGCTGATTGACCAGCACAAGGGGCTGAACCAGCTCGGCGGCCCGGTCCGGATCGCGCAGATCTCGGGCCAGGCGGTGGCGCATGGCCTCGCCGATCTCGTCAGTTTCATGGCGCTGCTCTCGGTCAATCTCGGGTTGATCAACCTCGTGCCGATCCCGGTGCTCGATGGCGGCCATCTGCTGTTCTATGCGGCGGAGGCCGCCGCGGGCCGCGCGCTGCCGCGCCGGGTTCAGGAAATCGCGCTGCAATTCGGCGCCGCACTCCTGGTCTGCCTGATCATCTTCGTCACCTGGCACGATATCGCGCATCTTTTCGGCTGACGCGGCGCCGACCCGGTCCGATTTCGTGCGGGCGGGGCTCACGCAGGACGCCGAAAATTGCGGCAGCACCCGGTTTCACGGCAGCCATGTTGCGCCGGGGTGGTTGCCAAGCGGCGTGTTTTCCCCCATTCGATCCGCCGGATCGGTTACCCAGCGCCCGAGGGAGGCTTGCAATGCGCGTTTATTACGACAGTGATGCCGATGTGAATCTGATCAAGGCGAAGAAGGTCGCCGTGGTCGGTTACGGCAGCCAGGGCCATGCCCATGCCCTGAACCTCAAGGAATCCGGGGTGAAGGAGCTTGTCGTAGCACTCCGCAAGGGCTCGGCCGCGGTGGCCAAGGCCGAGGCCGCCGGCCTTCGGGTGATGACGCCGGAAGAGGCCGCCGCCTGGGCCGATGTGGTGATGATCCTGACGCCGGACGAAGGCCAGGGCGACCTCTACCGCGACAGCCTCGCCGCGAACCTGAAGCCGGGCGCCGCGATCGCCTTCGCGCACGGCCTCAACATCCATTTCAACCTGATCGAGCCGCGCGCGGATATCGACGTGTTCATGATCGCGCCGAAAGGCCCCGGCCACACGGTGCGCAGCGAATACCAGCGCGGCGGCGGCGTGCCCTGCCTTGTCGCGGTCGCGCAGAACCCCTCCGGCAACGCGCTCGACATCGCGCTGTCCTACGCCTCGGCGATTGGCGGCGGCCGCGCCGGCATCATCGAGACCACCTTCAAGGAAGAGTGCGAGACCGACCTGTTCGGCGAGCAGACCGTGCTCTGCGGCGGTCTTGTCGAGCTCATCAAGGCCGGGTTCGAAACGCTGGTCGAAGCCGGCTATGCCCCGGAAATGGCCTATTTCGAGTGCCTTCACGAGGTGAAGCTGATCGTCGACCTCATCTATGAGGGCGGCATCGCCAACATGAACTACTCGATCTCGAACACCGCCGAATATGGCGAATACGTCACCGGTCCGCGGATGATCACGCCGGAGACCAAGGCCGAGATGAAGCGCGTTCTCGACGATATCCAGAAGGGCCGCTTCACCCGCGACTGGATGCTCGAGAACAAGGTGAACCAGACCAACTTCAAGGCGATGCGCCGCGCCAACGCCGCGCACCCGATCGAGGAGGTCGGCGAGAAGCTGCGCGCCATGATGCCCTGGATCAAGAAGGGCGCGCTGGTCGACAAGACCCGCAACTGATCGCGCGCGAAGAGCCGCGCGGCTTTCGCGCCGCGCGCTTCTTCATTACAACGATCCCCGGTCCGCAAGCGCGGCCGGGGATCGTTCGTTTCGAGGGAGGCAGCACATGAAGATCGCCAAGGACGCCACCGAACTGGTTGGCAACACCCCGCTGGTGCGGATCAACCGCCTCGCCGCCGGTCTGCCCGGCACAGTCCTCGCCAAGCTCGAATTTTTCAATCCGGCCAATTCGGTGAAGGACCGCATCGGCGTTGCCATGATCGAGGCGGCGGAGCGCGACGGGTTGCTGAACGCGGACAGCGTGATTGTCGAGCCGACCTCGGGCAATACCGGCATCGCGCTCGCCATGGTCTGCGCGGCGAAGGGCTATCGCTGCATCCTCACCATGCCGGAGACGATGAGCAAGGGGCGCCGCGCGGTGCTGCGCGGCTACGGCGCCGAGGTGGTGCTGACTCCGGGTGCCGAGGGCATGGGCGGGGCAATCGCGAAGGCGAAGGCCATCGCGGCGTCCGGCCCCAATTTCTTCATCCCGCAGCAGTTCGAGAATCCGGCCAATCCGGAAATCCATCGTCGCACTACCGCCGAGGAAATCTGGCGCGATACCGATGGCACGGCGGACATTCTGGTTGCCGGCATCGGCACCGGCGGCACCATCACAGGGGCGGGTCAGGTGCTGAAGCAGCGCAAGCCCTCGTTCCGCTGTGTCGCGGTCGAGCCGGACGCTTCGGCGATCCTCTCCGGCGGGGAGAAGGGGCCGCACATGATCCAGGGGATCGGCGCCGGCTTCGTGCCCGATATTCTTGATACCAGCGTCTATGACGAGGTTGTGCGCGTGACCAACGACCAGGCGCTTGAGATGGCCCGTCGCGCCGCACGCGAGGAGGGGCTGATGGTCGGCATTTCCTCCGGCGCCGCACTGCATGCGGCGATCGAGGTGGCCAGGCGTCCCGAGACCGAGGGCAAGCTGATCGTCGCGATCATCCCCTCCTATGGCGAGCGCTATCTCTCCACCGCCCTGTTCGCCGGCCTCGCCGATTGATCGCCGCGCTCGCACATTTCATCACCAGCGTCATCTCTGCCCTCGGCTATGCCGGGGTCGCGGGGTTGATGGCCCTGGAATCGGCCTGCATTCCACTGCCTTCCGAGATCATCCTGCCGTTTTCCGGCTACCTGGTCTCGACCGGGCGGTTCGATCTCTGGATGGTCGCCCTCGCCGGGGCGATCGGCTGCAATCTCGGGTCCACGGTCGCCTGGGCGGTCGGCTATGTGGGCGGGCGGCCGCTGGTCGAGCGCTGGGGGCGGTACATCCTGCTCGATCAGGGTGAACTCGTGCTGGTCGAGCGGTTTTTCGCGCGATTCGGCGCGGTCACGGTGCTGGTCAGCCGCATGCTGCCCATCGTGCGCACCTATATCGCCCTGCCGGCCGGCATCGCACGGATGAATTTCTGGACGTTCCAGCTCTACACTTTCGTCGGCTCGCTGCCCTGGTGCCTGGGCCTCGCCTATGCCGGACTCAGGCTTGGGCGCGCCTGGGACAGCTCACCGCGCCTGCAGTCGTTCATGCACGGCTTCACCCTGCTCACCGGGCTGGCCATCCTGATCTTTGCCGCCTGGTATGCACGCAAGCTTTGGCGCGATCATCACCCGCGTCGCCGGGACGCCTGATGCGGACGCTGACCCTGCATGTCGGCATGGGCAAGACGGGGACGACAGCGATCCAGAACGCACTGCGTGCCGCGGCCCCGGCGCTGCGCGGCCGCGGTGTGTTCTGCTGCGACCACTGGCTGCTCTCCGGGACGATGGGCGGCAGCGGATTCGCCGGCGCGGACGAGTTCGCCCACTTGCTCGGCGTTGATCCGCCGGGTTTCGCGGCACGACTCGGGCGGATTTTCGATGCCGGCAACGAGATGTTGACGCTCAGCAACGAAATCATCTGGAGCAATGAGGCGCTGGTTTCGGCCTGGGACGCCGTTGGCGCCTTTGCGGCGGACTTCGCCACTGCCGGTGGCTGCGCCCGCATCGTGCTCTATCTTCGCCACCAGCTCGACTGGCTGGTCTCGGCCTATCTGCAATGGTGCGTGAAGGACAAGCTGACGCCGGGCCGGGTGATCGACTTCGAGCGCTATCGCGCCGAATCAGCCGCCCTTCTGGATTATCCCGCCCTTGTCACCCGCTGGCGGCAGGCGGCCTCACCCGCCGAGGTGATCGTCCGGCCCTATGAACCGGGCATCGACGCCGTGGCGGATTTCGCGTCCGTTGCCGGCATCGAGGGGATGCTGGTGGGCGACCGCGCGCACCCGACGCCCGGGTATACGGCGCATGTGCTGACCAAACTGATCGGCGACCAGCACGACGAGCCGCACCTTGCCGGCGACCTGATCGAACTGCTTGCCAGAGCGGGCGTCTACCAGAGGGATTTCCATCCGGTCGATCCGTGCCTGATCGACTTGACGGATGATGCCGCCGCCGCGATCGCCGGCGAATACGACGCGCGGAACGAGGCCCTGATCCCGCTCTGTGGCTTCGCGCCGCGCCGGGGCGGCGTGCCGCCGCAACTTGGCCGCCGGCCGCATTCCGGGCCGGTGAATACCGATCTGATCGCCGCCCTGCTCGAACTCCTGCTCCATCAGCATCGCGAACTCGCGGCCCAGCGCGGCCGGATCGAGGCGCTGGAGGCGCGGCTCGGCACGTAGAGCAGCCTCAGAATGCGAAGCGCGGGGCGACGGCGTCCGGCAGGGTCGAAAACCGTCGCATTTCGACGCGCAGGGCCGCGTCGTCGAGCCCGTCGATGATCCCGGTGCGGACCAGAAGCCCCCGGCAACCCGCCGCGACGGCGCCGGCGATGTCGTGTTCGAGGCTGTCGCCCACGCCGAAGATGCGTGCGTGGGGAACGCCGGGCAACAGAGCGAGGGCGGCGTCGTAGACGTCGGCATGAGGCTTGCCGAACCAGCGCACTGTTCCTCCCGCAGCTTGATAGGCCTCCGCCAGGGCGCCGGCGCCCGGATGCAGCCGGCCGCCCGCGAGCATGAGGCGGTCGGGATTGGTGCAGATCGCCGGCACCCCGCGCGCGGCCGCCGGCGCCATGCGTGACCAAAGCGCATCGTAGCCATGGCGGTCGGCTTCCGATCCGGCGATCATCACCAGGTCGGCTTCTTCGGCCGTTTCGACCGGCGCGATGTCGAAGCCCTCCAGAATGTCGAGCGCCGGATCGCGGGCGAAGAGCAGTACCCGGCAGCGGCGGCGGAGATATGCCGGCGGCGCCGCGCGCAGGACCTGCCAGGCGACCTCGCCGGAGCATAGTGACGCATCGAAGCAGTCAGCGGTGATGCCCATCGCGGCGAGACGGTGGATGTTGTTCGACGCGCGGCGGCCTGAATTGGACAGCAGGATGACGCGCTTGCCCGCCGCGCGCAGCGTCCGCAGCGTTTCGATCGCGCCGGGATAGGGCGTTTCGCCATCGTGGATCGTGCCGAACTGGTCGATCAGGAAGGCATCCGCAGCATCCGCGAGAGCGGCGAGCCCGGAGATGGCGCGGATCGTCATGTGGCGACTCCGTGTCGCGCGAGGCGGGCCGCGCCATAGGCTGCTTCCGTGTGGGTTGCGGCGGTCACCTCGACTCCGATGATCCGGGCGCGCAGTGCGGTCCAGACCGGATTGGCAGCCCCGCCGCCGACGCTGAAAATCCGGCGAACCGGCGGCGCGCCGAGTTCGGCGAGACGCCGATAGGCCTCCGCCTCGATCCGCGCGAGGCCTTCGAGCAGCCCGTGCAGGAAGCGGGCATCGTCGTCCGGCCGCGGTTCGAGCCGGGGCGGCAGCGCCGGATCGCTCACCGGAAAGCGCTCGCCGGGGCTCGGCAGGGGATAGTAGTCGAGTCCCGAATCCCGCGCCGGATCAATGCGCGTCGAGAGTGCCGCGAGTTGGTCGGGCGTGAAGAAACGGGCGAGTACGGCGGCGCCGGCATTCGATGCACCGCCCGGCAGGAAGCACCCGAGCAGGCGGTGGCTGTAGACGCCGAAGGCGGGCGCGGAGACCGGACGTTCCGACAGCAGCTTGACCGTCAGTGTCGAACCCAGGGCGGAAACGCCGTCGCCCGCCGTGTCGGCGCCGGTGGCGAGGAAGGATGCACAGCCATCGGTCGTGCCGGCGACCAGGCGGGCCTCAGGTGAAAAGCCGAAGCGGGTGGCGATATCCGCGCCGACATGGCCCACCGGGGTGCCTGGCTCGACGACGCTGGGCAGCAACGCGAGGTCGAGGCCAGTAGCCGCAACCCACCCGGGCCAGCGGCCGGCGCGCGGATCGTATCCCGATTTCAGCGCGTTGTTGGCATCCGAAACGCCATGCGGCGCGCCGAGACGGTGGGCGATCCAGTCCGCCTCGTGCAGGAAGCCGGCGAGGCCCGGAAGGGAAGCGCGGTCGAGCATACGCGCGAGGGGGGAGGATTGTCCGCGCGCCGGGCTGTCTTCCGGTGCGGCAGCGCTGACGCGCGCGACGGAAGCGGCTTCGGCCTTGTCATTATACAGCGTGGCCAGGCCGATCGGCGTGCCTGACATGTCGGTAGGAATGATCGTGCCGGAGGTGCCATCGACCGCGATGGCCGCGATGCGGCGCGGGTCCAGCGCCGCGCAGAGCGTGTCGAGCGCGGAGGTGACGGCGGACCAGACCGAGGCAGGATCGCGGCGACGTGTGGCGGAGATCGCGGCACGACCCTCGGCGACGATCGTGCCGCTGTCATCGATCGCGATGGCGCGCACGCCCGACGTCCCGAGATCGACCCCGACCACGAGCCGCCCCGCATCCGGCACCTCATCCATTTTGCCGTTCCCCCCGAATCGCTGCCTAATTGTCATTTCGAATATTCAACATTGAATATTTCAGCATTTTTCTCAGGATATATCCGACATTGCACGCGTATACATAATTTCTTGCTGCGTCGCAGCGACGATTTCCGTTGACAACGTCTGTAAACCGAATATTTCTCCGTGTCGATACAAAATTATTCAGGAGAGGAAGCACGGTGGCACGGTCCAGCCGACGATTGGGCAACGACGATATGGAACTCGCCACAAGGGTGGCGTGGCTCTACTACGAGTGCTCGATGACCCAGTCGGAAATCGGTGCCGCGCTGGGTATGCCGCAGACGCGCGTCCAGCGATTGATCGCGCGGGCGATGGCGAGCGGCATTGTCCGTATCTCGATCGGCGGTGCGGTTGCGTCCTGTGTGACGCTCGAGCGGCGGCTTACCGAACGCTACGGGCTCGATTTCTGCCGGGTCGTGCCGACGCCGCCCGACCCCGAGGGGCTTTTTTCCGCACTCGGGCGTGCCGGCGCCGACTATCTCGCCGAAGTATTCGAAACCCGCCGTCACACCGTATTCGGTGTTGGCCACGGACGAACGGTTGCCGCGGCGGTCGATCATCTCGAAGCCGTGCCGTTTCCCGAACTGACCGTGGTCTCCGTGCTCGGTGATGTGCCGCGCCGCGTCGGCACCAACCCGTTCGACGTGGTTCATGCCCTTGCACAGAAGACGGGCGCTGCCGCCTATCTGCCGCCCGTTCCGTTCTATGCCAACACGCCGGAGGACCGCGCCGTGCTGTTTCGTCAGCGCGGCGTCGCCGACGCGTTCCGTCTCGCGGCGGATGCGGGGCTGTTTCTGCTGGGCATCGGCGAGGTCAAGCCATCGGCCTTTCTCGGGATGAGCGGCATGGTGCTCGAAGCTGAATTCGCCGCTGCGCGGCGGGATGGCGCCGTGGCCGAACTACTCGGCACCTTTTTCGATGCTGCGGGCCAGCGAGTCGAAACCGAATTGCAGGATCGTGTCATCGCCATCGATCCCGAGGTGATGCGCGGCCGCGAAGTGATCGCGATGGCGGGTGGAACTGCCAAGCGCCGCGCGATCGATGCCGCACTGAAGAGCGGCATCGTTACGGCATTCATTACCGATGAAGAAACTGCCTCGGCGCTTGCCGACGACATGTCGTCGCCGGACACCTCCGAGGACCAGACCAGAGAATGGGAGGACCAATGACTGACAAGATCAAGGATCTGGCCGCCGATTTCGTGAACGGCAACATCTCTCGCCGCGATTTCGCGCGGCGTGCGGGCGCGCTCGGCGTCGGTGCCGCTGCCGTGAATTTCGCCCTGGGCGGGGCAGTCACGCAGGCGATGGCCGCGGACTTCAACTGGCAGGCTCACAAGGGCAAGAAGCTGCGCCTGCTTCTCAATAAGCATCCCTATGCCGACGCGATGATCGCCGACCTCGCGCATTTCAAGGCGATGACCGGGATCGATGTGGAGTACGACATCTTTCCGGAAGACGTGTATTTCGACAAGGTGACGGCGGCACTCTCCTCGCATTCGAACCGTTACGACGTGCTGATGACCGGCGCTTACCAGACCTGGCAATATGGCCCGGCGCGATGGCTTGTCGACATGAACGAATACCTCAAGGATTCGTCGAAGACCGCGCCGAATTACGACTTCAACGGCATCATCGAAAATCTCCGCAAGTCCGATGCGTGGTCCGGCAAGCCGGGTGAGGCCCTGGGCAGCAAGAACGCCAAGCAATGGGCGATACCGCTCGGGTTCGAGCTCTACAACATCAGCTACAACAAGCGTATCTTCGACAAGCTCAAGCTGGAGCCGCCGAAGAACCTGCCGGACATGATCGAGATCGGCACGAAGATCACCAAGGATGCCGGCGGCGCCTACGGTGTCTCCGTGCGTGGCAGCCGGTCCTGGGCAACGATCCATCCTGGTTATCTTTCGGCCTACACCAATTACGGCGCGAAGGATTTCGACGTTTCCGCGAAGGGCATGAAATCGGTCGTCAATTCCGCGCAGAGCAAGGAGATGAACAAGCTCTGGGTCGAGATGATCCAGAAATGCGGTCCAAAGAACTGGGCGACCTATACGTGGTACGAAGTCGCGCAGGATCTCGGCGCCGGCCGCTGCGGCATGATCTACGATGCCAATATCATCGGCTTCTTCGAGAACGGTCCCGGCAACAAGGAATCCGGCCATATTGGTTACGCGCCCTTCGTGCCGAATCCGAAGATGGACCACTCCACCTCCAATGTCTGGATATGGTCGCTGGCGATGAGCAGCTTCTCGCACCAGAAGGATGCCGCCTGGTATTTCATCCAGTGGGCGAGCGGCAAGAATTTCGGGATCTTTGGCGGCGTCAAGAAGCAGCTTGTCGATCCCGTGCGTGAAACCACCTGGAAGGATCCCGCCTTCAAGGCGCGGCTCGACAAGAATTATCCAGGCTTCTACAGCGCATTCGAAAAATCGCTGCCCGACGCCAAGATCTACTTCACCCCGCAGCCGCTCTTCTTCAATGTCACCACCGAGTGGGCGGCGGCACTGCAGCGCATGGTCGCCAAGGAGGTCAGCGTTGATGAGGGCCTCGACAAGCTCGCCGCGCATATCGATCACGAAATGAAGAGCGCCGGAATCTGAAGGCGCCGGCGCGGCATGATCACGGCTCCCGTCGTGCCGCGCCACTCCCTATCCTCCAGCGGAACAGAGCTCGATGTCCGAGACCGTCATTGATGGGCAAACGCATCCTGCCCGCGTCACCCGGCGCGGCACGGTGCTGCCCTATCTGCTCAGCCTGCCGGCGCTGCTCGTCTGCATCGGCATTCTCGTCCCGTTTTTCACGGCGGCGTATTACAGCCTGGAAGCCTATAACATGGCGTTTCCGGCCGGCCGGCATTTCGTGGGGATCGGCAACTACATAGATCTCTTCACAAGTTCCGACTTTCTCCACACGATCGCGGTTTCCATGATCTACATGGGCGCCAGCGTCATTCTCGAACTTCTGCTCGGCCTCGGAATCGCGATGCTGCTGCGCGAGCGCACACGCATCAACAATATCATCTCGGTCGCGCTGCTGCTGCCGCTGATGGTGGCGCCGGTCATCGCCTCGCTGATCTGGAAGTTGATGACCAATCCGAATTTCGGGGTCTATGCCTGGATCGTCAACGGACTTGGGTTCACCGGCTTCCGCTGGGCCTCCGACCCGAGCACGGCCATGTTCAGCGTCGTGCTGATCGACATCTGGGTGAACACCCCGTTCATCATGATCCTGTTGCTCGCCGGGCTGCGTTCGCTGCCGACCCAGCCTTTCGAGGCCGCCCGGCTCGATGGCGTGCCCGCGCGCTTCGTCTTCTTCCGGATCACGCTGCCGATGCTGATGCCCTACATCATCACGGCGACGCTCTTCCGCCTGCTGTCGGCCATCCAGGAATTCTCGATCGTTTACGGCATGACGCAGGGTGGGCCTGGCAATGCGCTGATGGTGTTCCAGGTGCGCGCCTATGTCGATTTCTACCAGAACACGAATGTCGGCCGTTCGGCTGCGATCCTGATGGTGCTGTGGGCCATTACCTTCGTGCTCTCCAAGCTCTTCGTCAATCAATGGCACAAGATGCGGGAAAGGAACCATGCCGGTGCATGACCGCTCCCTGCGGCTGCTTCGTGGCGCCGCTCTCACGCTCATCGTCCTGTTCTTCATGTTTCCGATCTTCTGGATCGCGGTCATGTCGTTGCAGACGAATTCGCAGATTCTCTCGCTGCCGCCGAAGCTGGTCTTCAGCCCGACGCTCTCGAACTACATCGCGCTGATCACCGGCCGGCTCAGCACCTCCGTCGGCCAGTTGAACATCGCCTTCATGCACAACCTGTTCAACTCGTTCCTGCTGTCGTCCTGTTCGGTGGTGCTCGCGCTCATCCTCGGCGTTCCCGCCGCCTATGCCTTCGCGCGCTTCAAGTTCCGCCTCGGGGAGGACATGGCCTTCACGCTGCTCTCGCTGAAATTCGCGCCGCCGCTGCTCGTGCTTCTGCCGCTCTCGCTCGAGTTCCAGCAGATCGGCCTCGACAATACCTATGCCGGGCTGATCTGGATCTACCAGCTCATCACCCTGCCGCTGATCCTCTGGATCGTGCGCGGCTATTTCGAGGATGTCAGTCCGGACATCGAGAATGCCTACCGGGTGGACGGCCATTCCTGGTTCCGAGGCTTCGTGAAGATCGCGATCCCGCTGGCGGGGCCGGGCATCGCGGCGGCGGGCCTGCTCTCCTTCATCTTCGCCTGGAACAACTTCATCTTCGCGCTGGTGCTGGCGTCAGGCTCGAAGCAGCCGGTCACGGTCGGGGCGCTCGCCTTCGTCACCGCGTCGGGCATTCAATACGGTCAGATAGCGGCGGCTGTCGTGCTGTCGATCATTCCGACCTTCGCGATCGCGCTTTACGCGCAGCGCTGGCTGGTCGAGGGGCTGAGCCTCGGGGCGGTGAAGGGATGAGCGCGCTCTCGGTTTCAGGATTGTCGGTCCGGTTCGGCACGCACGAGGTGCTCCGCGATGTCGCGCTCGATGTCGCGCCGTCCGAGCGGGTCGTTCTGTTCGGTCCGTCCGGCGTCGGCAAGACGGTGATGCTCCGCGCGATCGCCGGGCTTGAGCCGAATGCGCGCGGCCGTGTGCTGCTGCAGGGGCGGGATGTTTCCGATGCCGCACCCGAAGCGCGGCATATCGGCGTCGCCTTCCAGAACTTCGCGCTCTATCCGCACATGTCGGCGCGCGAGAACATCGCGAGTCCGCTGCGGGCGCAGAAGCGCGATGCGGCGGAGATCGCGCGCCGCGTCGACGCGGTGGCGGAATTGCTGCGCATCGGCCATGTGCTCGACCATGCGCCGCGCGCGCTTTCCAACGGGCAGAAACAGCGCACGGCGCTGGCCCGCGCGCTGGTCGGCGAGCCGCGGCTGATCCTGTTCGATGATCCGCTCCGCAACGTCGATGCCAAGCTGCGCTACGAGATGCGGATCGAGCTGCCGCGCCTGCTTGCCGCGCGCGAAACGGCTTCGGTTTATGTGACGCAGGATTTCCGCGAGGCGATGGCGATGGGCGAGCGCGTCGCCGTGCTGCTCGATGGCACCATCGTGCAGTGCGCGCCGGCGGCGGAGGTCTATGACAATCCGGCGACGATCGCGGTCGCGCGGCTGTTCGGCGATCCGCCGATGAACCTGATCCCCGCGCGCGGGGTGGCTGCCGGCGGCGGCTGCCGGGTGAACGTCGCGGGTCTCGCTTTCGGTTTTGCCGCGGCATCCCCGGCCGAGCCGGTTTTCGGAGTCCGCCCCGAGGCGGTCACGCTGCACGACGTCGGCAGCCCTGGCCGCGTGCCGGCCCGTGTGCTCGCGGTGACGCCGATGAACGAGCGGCAGATCGTCCTGTTGCGCCTGGCGGACGGCACCGAACTGGTGGCGAGCGAGGCCGCCGCACCCGCCGCGACGGAACTTCATGTCGGCATCGCCCCCGGGGCGGGCACGCTGTTCGACGCGGCGAGCGGCCTCGCGGTCGCGACATCCCCGGTCGCCGAGGAGGTGAGCGCATGAGTCTCGTTCTCGAAAACGTCGACAAGATCTACGGCGAGGGTTCGCGCCATCCCGTCCACGCCGTCCGCACCATGAATCTCGACATCGCGGACGGCGAGATCATCGCGCTGCTCGGCTCATCCGGCTGCGGCAAGACCTCGACGCTGCGCATGGTTGCCGGGTTCGAAACGGTCAGCCACGGCACGATCAATCTGGCCGGCAGGCGGATCGACACGCTGCCCCCCGCCCGCCGCGGCGTGGCCATGGCGTTCGAGGGCTACGCGCTCTATCCGCCGCTGACCATCGCCGAGAATATCGGCTTTGCCCTTCGCGGCGAACGGCGGGACAAGGCGGCGGTGGAACAGGAAGTGCGCGAGGTGGCCGACCTGCTCGAAATCGGCCCGATCCTCGGCCGCAAGCCCAACGGGCTGTCCGGCGGCCAGCAGCAACGCGCCTCGCTTGCCCGGGCGCTGATCCGCCGCGCCGACCTGCACCTGCTCGACGAGCCGATGGGCCAGCTGGAGCCGCAGTTGCGCGCCGTGCTGCGCGGCCGGGTGAAGGCGCGCATCAAGGAGCGCGGCTACACCGCCGTTCTCGTCACCCACGACCAGGGCGAGGCGAACGCGATGGCGGACCGGATCGCGGTGATGGAAGCCGGCGTGTTGCAGCAGTTCGGCTCGCCGGCGGATCTGCGCGAGCGGCCCGCCAATCTCTTCGTCGGCACCTTTTTCGGTGAGCCGCCGATGAACACGCTGCCGGGCCGCGCGACCGCGCAGGGGTTCGAGGCGCTCGATGAAGCCGGCGCGGTGGCGCTGCGGATTCTCGCGCCACTGCCTCCGGGGATCGAGCCGGGCCGTGACGTGGTGCTGGGCCTCAGGCCCCACCGGCTGCATCTCGGCACCGGGGCGTTCCAGGGCGAGGTCGTCTCGAACCAGTGGCTCGGTGATCAGGCGCATGTCGCGATCGAGGCGGCGGGGCGGATGCTGATCGGCATTCATCCCGAGCGCTTCGGCGCGCGTCTCGGCAGCACCGTGCCCTTCGGTTTCGATCCCGCCGATCTGCATGTGTTCGACAAGGCGAGCGGTATCGCGCTCGCGCATGGAGCCGTGTCATGACAAAGCAGGTGATTGTCGCGCTCGATGCCGGAACCTCGGTGCTCAAGGCCGTTGCCTTCGACATCGAGGGCCGGCCGGTGGCCCTCGAATCAAGGCAGAACCACTATGTCGAGGACGGGCGTGGCGGTGTCGAGCAGGACATGGAGGCGACCTGGGACGCCGCCGCGGCGGTGATCGCCGGCCTCGTCGCCAGGCTCGAAGGCGCCGAGGTGGTCGGCCTCGCGGTCACCGGGCAGGGTGACGGCACCTGGCTGATCGACGCCGCCGGCGCGCCGGTCGGCCCCGCGCTGCTCTGGCTGGATGCGCGGGCGGGCGCGATCATCGAGGATATTCGCGCCGATGCCCGCGGGCGCGCGATCTTCGCCGAATCCGGCACCGGTCCCGCCGCCTGCCAGCAATCCGGCCAGCTTCTGTGGCTGCGCGCGAACCGGCCCGGACAGCTCGCCCGCGCAGCCACCGCCCTGCACTGCAAGGACTGGCTCTATTTCCGCCTCACCGGCACCCGCGCGACCGACCCCTCCGAAGGCTGCTTCACCTTCGGCTCGTGGCGAAGCCGCGCCTATTCCGATACGGTGATCGATGCATTCGGCCTGCGTCCCGAGGCCGGCAAGCTGCCCCCGATCGTCGATGGGGTGACGACGCATCACCCGCTATCCGCCGATGCCGCGGCCCGGCTCGGCATCCCGGCCGGCACGCCGGTCGTGCTCGGCTATGTCGACGTGCTGTGCAGCGCCCTTGGTGCCGGTCTCTACGGGATCGACGCCGATTCCGGCACCTCGATCATCGGCAGCACGGGCATGAACATCCGCCTCGCCGACGATGATTTCGAACGCCCGGCCGATGCGCCGCTGAGCGGCTACCGAATGGTCTTCCCGGTGCCGGGCAAGACGGCGCTGCTGCAATCCACCCTGGCGGCGACGCTGAATATCGACTGGCTGGTCGGCATTGCCGGGCAGGCCCTGCGTCTGGCCGGGCACGAGCCGGATTCCGCCGCCCTCCTCGCGGCCCTCGATGCCGCGGTGCCTGCGGCCCCACCGGCGGTTGCGGTCTGGCACCCCTACATCTCGGCCGGCGGCGAGCGCGGCCCGTTCACCGATGCGCGGGCGAGGGCGAGCCTCGCCGGCATCGGCCGCGGGCTCGACCTGCCCGGCATGATGCGCGGCATCTATGAAGGCCTCGCCCTCGCGGCGGCGGACTGTTATGCGGCGATCGGCGGCGCGCCCGAGATCATCAGCCTGACCGGCGGCGCGTCGCGCTCGGCGGCGATGCGGCAGATCTTCGCCGCGATGCTCGGCCGCAAGGTGCGAATCGTCAAGGAACACGGCAGCGGGGCGCTGGGGGCGGCGATGATCGCCTCCGTCTCGCTCGGCATCATGCCCGACCTTGCGACCTGCGCGCGCGCCTGGATTGCGCCGTTGCTCGGCGAACCCGAATTGCCCGACCCGGCGCTGATGGCGCGCTACGAGGGGCTACTCCCCATCTATCAGGAGGCCAGGCTCGCCAACGCGCCGTTCTGGCACCGGTTTGCTTCGTTCGGAGAGAAATTCCATGGCGGCTGAGAAACGCGACTGCGCCGTGATCGGTGACAATTTCATGCGTCCCGAGATGTTCGCGCGCGCCATCGCGGCGCGCTGCGGCGATGCGCTCGCGCTTCGCTCGATGACGCTGCCCTGGCCGGATGAGCCGATGGAGCATGGCTATGCGAAGCCGGGCATGGACGGGCTGAAGGAATACCAGGGTGATCCGGACGAGATCGCCGCCTTCGTGGGCGATGCGGAGATCCTCGTCACCCATCTCGCCCCGGTTTCCGCGCAGATGCTGGAGCGGATGACGCATCTGCGGCTTATCGCGGTATCGCGCGGCGGGCCGGTCAATATCGACATGGAAGCCGCCCGGTTGCGCCAGATCCGCGTCGTCAACACGCCGGGCCGCAATGCCAGCGCAGTTGCCGAATTCACCATCGGCGCCATCCTCGCGCAGACGCGGCTGATCGGCGCGGGGCACGATTCGCTGCGCCGGCGCGACTGGCGCGGCGATCTCTACCGCGCCGACCTCACCGGCCGCGAGCTGTCGGAAATGACCGTCGGCATCATCGGCTATGGTCAGATCGGCACCCGCGTCGTCCGCCTGCTCAAGCCCTTCGGCTGCCGCATCCTGGTGCATGATCCCTATGTCGGGCTCGCTGCGGCGGATCTTGCCGATGGTGTCGCGCCGGCCTCGCTGGAAACGCTGTTGGCCGAATCGGATGTCGTCACCTTGCATCCGCGGGTGACGGCGGAGACGACCGGGATGATGAACGCCGCCCGCCTCGCGGTCATGAAGCCAGGCGCCTATCTGGTCAACACCGCGCGCGGCCCGCTGCTCGACTATGCGGCGCTCGAGGACGCGCTGCGGCGCGGCCATCTCGCGGGCGCGGCGCTCGACACATTCGGCATCGAACCGGTCCCGGCCGACTGGGGCCTGCTCGACCTGCCGAACGTGACCCTGACGCCGCACATCGCCGGCGCCTCGGTGAAGACCGTAACGATCGCCGCCGAGGCCGCCGCCGAGGAACTGCGCCGCTTTCTCGCCGGCGAGCCGCCGCTCAATCCCTGCTGACGTCCCGTTAACAGACAAAGACTGAAAGGCTCCCCCGACATGAGCGACCTCGACCTTCGCAAGGCCCTGATCTCCGCCTGCCAGCAGATGAACGCGCTGGGCATCAACCAGGGCACGTCCGGCAACATCAGCGTCCGCCACGGCGACACGATGCTGATCTCGCCCTCCGCCACGCCCTATCACCTGATCGAGCCCGACATGATCGCCGCCATGCCGATCGAGGGCGAATACGGCGCCTGGACGGGCAAGCTGAAACCTTCGACCGAATGGCGCTTCCATCTCGACATCATGCGCGCCCGGCCTGAAGTGAACGCGATCGTCCACAGCCACCCCACCTTCGCGACCACGCTCGCCATCGCCCGGCGGGACATCGAGGCCTGCCACTACATGGTCGCGGCCTTTGGCGGGGTCGATGTGCGTTGCGCTCCCTATGCCACGTTCGGCACCAAGGAGCTTTCGGTGCATGCGCTGAAGGCGCTGGAAGGACGCATGGGCTGCCTGCTCGCCAATCACGGCATGATCGTGCTCGGCGAAAATCTCGACAAGGCGATGTGGCGCGCGGTCGAGCTCGAAACCATTTCGCGGCAGTATTACCACGCGCTCGTGCTCGGCAAGCCGCACATCCTCAGCGCCGCCGACATCGACGCAACGCTGGCCCAGTTCTCCGGCTACGGCCTGCAGGATGACGCCGGAGCCGATGCCGCATGAATGCCGACTACGATCTCCTGGTCATCGGCGGCGGCATCAACGGCGCGGGCATTGCCCGCGATGCCGCCGGCCGCGGCCTGAAAACCCTGCTCTGCGAGAAGGGCGATTTCGCCGAGGGCACGTCGTCGCGCTCGGGCAAGCTCGTGCATGGCGGGTTGCGCTATCTCGAATACTACGAGTTCCGCCTGGTGCGCGAGGCGCTGATCGAGCGCGAGGTGCTGCTGCGCGCCGCGCCGCACATCGTCTGGCCGATGCGCTTCGTGCTGCCGCACAGCCCGGAGCAGCGCCCGGCCTGGATGATCCGCCTCGGCCTGTTTCTCTACGATCATCTCGGCGGGCGCGAGAAGCTGCCCGGCACCCGCCCGCTCGACCTGCGCCGCGCGCCCGAGG
>NZ_AFPR01000137.1:0-1356 GCF_000219295.1 Acidiphilium sp. PM | reverse complement strand
AACCGGGTCGCCGCCCTCGAAGCCGAGCTCGCCGCCCTGCGGCGGCCGCCGGCGCCGCCATTCCCGATCGTCCACGCGATCGAGCATTTCTGGTGCGACCGCTGCGGCGTGTTTGTCTGCGGCTGGATCCATGCCCATGCGGTGAAGGTGCGCGCGGTCGCGCTGCGCGTCGGCGACCGCCGCACCGATCCGGTGCCGCCGGCGCCGCGCCCGGACGTGCAGTCGCATTATCCCGAGATCGGCGACAGCGGCTTCAGCCTCTACCTCGAGGCTCCGCCTTTCCAGCCCGCCAGCCTCGAGATCGCGACCGATGCAGGCGACGTCTCGATCCCGCTCGAACCGCCGCCGCTGCCGCCGCCGCCGCCCTCGCCGCTGGTGATCCGGCCCTTCATCGACGAACTCCGGCAACGGCGCGGCCGGGTGCTGGAAATCGGCGCCCGCCTCGTCAGCCCCGGTGCCTATGCGCGGGCCCGCGATTTCGAACCGGACTGCCATTATGTCGGCTGCGACATTCATCCCGCGCCGGGCGTGGACCTCGTGGCCGACGCGCACTCCCTATCGGCGGCGACCGGCAGGGCCGCCTTCGAGGGCATCTTCTCGGTCGCGGTGATGGAACACATCGCCGAGCCCTGGCGCGTCGCCGCCGAGATCAACCGCGCCCTTACCCCGGGCGGCCTGACCTTCCACATCACCCACCAAACCTTTCCCCTGCACGAGACGCCGAACGATTTCTGGCGCTACTCGGACGAGGCGATGCGGATCCTGTTCGGCCCGGCGCGCGGCTTCGAGATCGTCGATGCCGGCATGCGCAGCCCGGTCAGCCTGGTGCGGCTGTTCCCCGGCCGTGCGGCGGCGGACATGGAGATCACCCGTCACGCCGGCTATGTCGGCACCTGGGTGCTGGCGCGGAAGGTGGCCGAAATCGCCGACGACGCGCCGGATGCCGGGATGAGCGGCGATCTCGCCGAACGCAGCCGCGCCTATCCGAAGCGCGGCTGAGCCTCGGGGACGTTCCGGCCGGATGGGTCCACCCGACCGGACAGCGAGGCCCCGCTATTCCCCGGCGGCGAGCGGCGCCACCGTCACCGGCACCGACTTGTAGGTCGGCGTGCCGCTCTGCCGGTCGTGCCGGGCCAGCGGCATCAGCACGTTGGCCTCCGGGTAATAGGCGGCGACCGAGCCTTCCGCGATGTCGTATTCGATGGCGGTGAACCCGGCGAGGCGATGCGCCCCGTCCTCGGCATGGGCGACGTCGATCCGCCCGCCATGCTCGATGCCGAGCCGCGCCATGTCCGCGCGGTTCATGAACACGACGTCGCGCCGGCCGAACACGCCGCGATAGCGGTCGTCCATCCC
>NZ_AFPR01000138.1:0-11081 GCF_000219295.1 Acidiphilium sp. PM | reverse complement strand
CTCGCTCTACCCCGACCATGTCATCTTCCTCGGCCCAGGCGTGCCGGAGCGGGTCGAAACCGGCGCACCGCTCGTGCTCGTGCCCGGCGCGGGCGCGCTGCTGCGGCGCGATGCCTCGGCCTCCGCCCGGGCAATGGCCCGCTGCATCGCCGATGTCGCCCGCCTCGTGCCGGCAGGTGCGGCGTTGAGCGTGCTGAGCGCCGACGAGGAGGCCGCGCTGCTCGGCTGGGAGGCGGAAGCCTATCGCAAGACATTGCAGCGCCCGGCATCCTGAGCCTGGCGTCAGCGCGCCGCCGGCAGCCGCCAGCCCCGATAGATCGCCATCATCCGCAGAAACACGCAGAGCGCGAGCCCGCTCCAGGCGGCAAGCGGTTGGGCGATGCCAAGGGCAGCGCCGGCTACCACCACCAGCGCGCCGGCCAGGGCGGCGACGGCGTAGATATCGGCGTGCAGAACGGTCGGCACCCGCATGGTCAGCACGTCGCGCACCATGCCGCCGCCGATCGCGCTGACCATGCCGAGAATCGCCGCCATCGGCCAGTTGATTCCGTAGTCCAGCGCCTTTTGCGTTCCGGCCACCGCGAACACGCCGAGCCCGATCGCATCGAAGAACAGCACCGGATGCGATAGCCGCCTGAACAGGCCGAAACAGGCGAACACGAACAGCCCGCCGGCCAGCGCCAGGGCAAGATTGTGCCAGCTCGCCACCGATTCCGGTGGCACCGCGCCGATCATGACGTCGCGCAGGATGCCGCCGGAAACCGCGGTGACATAGGCGAGCACCAGAACGCCGAACACGTCCATCCGCTCCTGCACGCCGCGCGCCGCCCCGCTCATCGCGAAGACCAGCGTGCCGGTCATGTCGAGCCCGGCCACCAGCGGATGCACGATCCCCCCCGGGCTCACGCGCGGGATCCGGGAGCAGGGCGGAAGCGGCAGGAGGGGCGAGGAATCACGTTGGCACCGGCGGACGTTAGGATGGAAATGGCGGCAGACTTAGCTATTTTCAGATCGGGATACCATGGTCCATGGTGCCGCCCGCTGCATAGCCCACCGTGGAGGAAGCATTTGACCCGTCCGTCTGCCGGCCCCGCCGATCATCCAGAGACCGTCTCCGGCGACGACCCGCACGCCGCCATCCGTGCCGAAGTGGCGCGGCTCTGCGCCGGCTTTCCCGGCGCCTACTGGCGCGAGCTCGACCGTGAGGGGACATATCCCGAAGCCTTCGTCCGCGCCCTGGCGGAGGGCGGCTGGCTCGCCGCGCTGATCCCCGAGGAATATGGCGGCTCCGGCCTCGGCCTGTCCGCCGCCGCGGCGATCCTCGAGGAGGTGCAGCATGCCGGCTGCAACGGCGCGGCGTGCCATGCGCAGATGTATATCATGGGCGCGCTGTTGCGGCATGGCAGCGAGGCGCAGAAGGCGCGCTACCTGCCGCAGATCGCCCGCGGCGAACTGCGGCTGCAGGCCTTCGGCGTGACGGAGCCGACCAGCGGCACCGACACCACGGCGCTGCGCACCACCGCCCGGCGCGAGGGCGACCATTATGTCGTCAACGGCCAGAAGATCTGGACCTCGCGCGCCGAATATTCCGATCTGATGCTGCTGCTCGCCCGCACCACGCCGCGCGAGCAGGCGCAGAAACGCACCGACGGGCTTTCGGTCTTCCTGCTCGACATGCGCGAGGCGCGGCAGGCGGGCCTGACCATCCGGCCGATCCGCACGATGATGAATCATGCGACGACCGAAGTGTTTTTCGACAATGTCCGCGTGCCGGCGGAAAACCTGATCGGCGAGGAAGGCAGGGGCTTCCGCTACATCCTCTCCGGCATGAATGCCGAGCGCATCCTGATCGGCGCCGAATGCATCGGCGACGCCAAGTGGTTCATCGACAAGGCGACCGCCTACGCGAAGGAACGCGTTGTCTTCGGCCGGCCGATCGGCCAGAATCAGGGCGTGCAGTTCCCGATCGCCAAAGCCTATGCGCGGATGCGCGCGGCGGAACTGATGGTCCATCGCGCCGCCGCGCTGTTCGAGGCGGGACAGAACTGCGGAGCCGAAGCCAACATGGCCAAGATGCTCGCCGCCGAAGCCTCGTGGGAGGCGGCGGAAATCTGCGTTCAGACGCACGGGGGCTTCGGCTTTGCCGAGGAATACGATGTCGAGCGGAAGTTCCGCGAAACCCGCCTCTACCAGGTCGCGCCGGTTTCGACGAACCTGATCCTTTCCTATCTCGCCGAACATGTGCTCGGCCTGCCGAGGTCCTACTGATGCCGGACCTGCCGCTCGCGGGCCTGCTCGTCGTCGCCATCGAGCAGGCCGTCGCCGCCCCGTTCTGCACGTCGCGCCTCGCCGATGCCGGGGCGCGGGTGATCAAGATCGAGCGGCCGGAAGGTGATTTCGCCCGTTTCTACGACGAGGCCACGCCCGCCGGCAGCTCCTATTTCGCCTGGCTCAACCGCGGCAAGGAATCCGTGGCGCTCGATCTGCGGCAACCGGCGGCGGTGAACCAACTCGCCGCCCTGATCGCCCGGGCCGACGTGCTCGTGCAGAACCTGAAACCCGGCGCGCTCGACCGGCTCGGCCTGCCGGTCGAGACATTGCGGCGCCGCCATCCGCGCCTGATCTGCTGCTCGATCACCGGCTACGGCGATGACGGCCCGCTCGCCGACCGCAAGGCATACGACTTGCTGATCCAGGCTGAATCCGGCCTCGCCTCGATCACCGGCGGGCCGGGCGAGCCGGCGCGGGTCGGCATTTCGGTGGTCGACATCTCGACCGGTGCCACCGCGCACGCCGCGATCCTCGAAGCGCTGATCGCCCGAGGCCGGACCGGCGAGGGGGCCGATATCCGGATCTCGATGTTCGACGTGATGGCTGACTGGCTGGCTGTGCCTCTGCTCAACACCGAGGCCGGAAACCCGCCCCGGCGCGTCGGGCTCGCCCATCCCTCGATCGCGCCCTATGGCGTTTTTGCTGCCAAGGATGGCCGGCAGCTGCTGATCTCGATCCAGAGTGAGCGCGAATGGCGCGTCTTCTGCCGCGACGTGCTGCTGATGCCGGACATGCCGCAGGACCCCCGCTTCGCCGACAACGTCGCGCGGGTGCGGCACCGGCACGACACCGATGCGGCGGTGGGCGCGGTCTTCGCAGCGCTGCCGGCGGCGGCGCTGATCGCGCGGCTGACGGAGGCCGGCATCGCCTTCGCCGAACTGAATGACATGGCCGCCCTCGTCCGCCACCCTCATCTGCGCCGCATCGCGGTCGGCAGCGCCGCGGGGCCGGTGTCGCTGCCCGCGCCGGCGCCGATCCTGCGCGGCGCGGCGCGCGATTACGGCCCGATCCCCGCGATCGGCGAGCACACGGAGACAGTTCTCGCCGAATTCGGATTGTCCCCGCTTCCGGAGCCCGCGCCATGACGATGACGCTCGATATCGATCACCTCAAATCCTGGATCGGCCGCACCGAAACCGCGCGCGATGTCGTCGCCCCCCGCCTCGTCCGCGAATTCGCCGCGACATTCGACCGCGACGATCCCGCGCCCCGCGCCGGCGATCCCGCGCCGCTCGCAATCCATTGGTGTCTCGCCCCGCCCACCGCGATCACCGCCGCCCTCGGGCCGGATGGTCACCCCGCGCGCGGCGGCTTCCTGCCGCCCGTGCCGCTGCCGCGCCGGATGTGGGCCGGCGGCACCTTGCGCTTCGCCGACCGGCTGCGCGTGGACGACGAGGTGGAGCGCCACTCGCGCATCGCGGATGTCGTGGTCAAGGAGGGGCGCGCCGGCCCGCTCTGCTTCGTCGCCGTCGATCACGAGATCGTCTCGCCACGCGGCCTCGCCCTGACCGAACGGCACGACATCGTCTACCGCGCGGCAGCGGGCGGTGGTGCGCCACCTGCCGAACCCGTGCCGCTCGGCTCGCCGCCGGGGGATGCCGAATGGCATCGCGACATGCAGGCCGGCCCGGTGACGCTGTTCCGCTATTCGGCGCTCACCTTCAACGGCCATCGCATCCACTACGACCGATCCTACGCGCGCGAGGCGGAATCGTATCCCGGCCTGATCGTCCACGGCCCGCTGCAGGCCACGCTGCTGCTCGACTTCGCCGCAGAGATTGGCGGCGCCGCGCCACGGCATTTCACGTTTCGCGGCCTCAGCCCGCTGTTCGACTTCATGCCCTTCCGGCTCGTCGCGCGGCGGACCGGCACGGGCCTCGCGCTGCGGACCGAAACCGGCACGGGCACAAGCACGATGGAAGCATCCGCCGACTGGTAAAGCGGTCATGCGACATGCTCCGCATGGCCGCGACGTGCGGGAAGCAGCGCCGCGCCGAACAGCATGGGCAACCGAAGCTCCGGCGCCATTCCGATTGTCATTCATGAGTTCGGATGCTATCCGGAACGGAATCTACCTCGAAGAGGTTCACAGCCCATGAACGTTCCGGTGCCGTCAGGATCGCGTGCGGCATACGACGGCCTGGACGAGCGCGGCCTGATCGCTGACGCGCGGTCGTTGCGGACGTAAATCGACATGCGCCGACCATTTCTAACATTCGGGAACCTTGCGCTGCTTGCCCGTGCATGCCGGAATGCTGCCGGACATCCGGTTTGCCCCGAGCCTGCAGGTTTCGGTGAACCTGAGGAGGAATTGTGACAATCGATCCCGAATTGCTGCTGAATTTTCCGATCCCCGATATCAGGCAACGCGTTACGCCCCGTGACGTCGCGTTTTATGCGTTGTCGGTCGGCATGGCGCAGGATCCGACCGATCCGCGCCAGCTCGACTTTGTCGATCAACACCGCCAGCTGCACGCTCTGCCCTGGATGGCGCTCGTGCTGGGGCATCCGGGATTCTGGCTGACCGATCCGCGCATCGGGGTCGACGCGGTCCGTCTCGTGCATGGGGAACAGGCGCTCGAGCAGCATTTGCCGCTGCCCGTCGAGGGCGAGATCGTCGGGCGCACACGGGTGACCGGCCTGGTCGACAAGGGGGCCGGCCGCGGCGCGTTGCTCTACATGGAAAAGCAGGTTCTGGATGCGGCGAGTGGCGCGCTCTACGCCACGGCTCGCAGCACCACGTTCCTGCGCGGCGACGGCGGTTTTGGTGGCCCCACCGGCCCGGTGCGGCGGCCGCCGCCGGTGCCGGGCGGCCCGCCGGATTTCGTCGTCGAACTGCCGACCCGGCCGGAACAGGCGCTGTTCTATCGCCTCAACGGCGACGACAATCCCCTGCATGCCGACCCCGCCGTGGCCGCGGCCGCCGGTTTCGAGCGGCCGATCCTGCATGGGTTGTGCACCCTCGGCGTGGTCGCGCATGCGCTGCTGCGGACCCTCGGCGATTACGATGCGACCCGCTTCCGCGAGCTCCAGCTCCGCTTCACCGCCCCCGTCCTGCCCGGCGAGACGATCCGCACCGAGATCTGGCGCGATGGATCGTTCCGCGCCCGCGTGGCCGAGCGCAATGTCATGATCGTCAACCACGGTCTCGCGCGATTTGCCGAGGCTGGCGCGTCGCCGTGACTCGCGCCGTCGCCCCGCCGCGCGAGAAGATCCTCGACGGCTCGTCGCTCATGCCGACGCTCGCCTGGTCGGCCGGCATGCAGGCTGCGCAGCTTCTCGGCGCCGATCATCGCGAGGGCCGCGCAGCCTTCTTCGCAAAGAGGGCGGCGGCATTCCGCGGTGAATAGACGATCCGGCCCGCCATTCCGCGGCGGTCGCCGGTGACGCGCAAGAGGACCATGAACGAGATGCACGCAGCGCCGATGTTGGAAGGCCGGGTCGCCATCGTCACGGGGGCGGGCAGCGGTATCGGCTGCGCCGTTGCAGTCGCGATGGCCGCCGCCGGCGCCGCTGTGGTGATCGCGGATATCGGCGTCTCGCTGGCCGGCGAAGGCGGCTCCTCGGTTCCGGCCGAGCAGACGAAGCTGATCATCGAGGCGGGCGGCGGCCGTGCCGTCGTCTGTGGCGAGACGGTCAGCCGTTGGGACTCTGCCCGCCGCATCGTCGAGACCGCGTTCGACGCTTTCGGTCGCCTCGACATCGTGGTCAATAACGCCGGAATCCTGCGCGATGCAATCTTCCACCGAATGACGCCGGAGGACTGGCTTTCGGTGGTCGGCGTTCACCTGAACGGCAGCTTCTTCGTCAGCCGTGCCGCCGCCGAACATTTCCGCCGCCAGGGATCCGGCGCCTTCGTGCACATGACCGGCACGTCAGGGCTGATCGGCAATGCCGGTCAGGCGAACTATGCGGCGGCGAAGCTCGGCATTGTCGGCCTGTCGCGGTCGATCGCGATCGACATGCAACGTTACAATGTCCGTTCCAATGCCGTTGCGCCTTTCGCCTGGACGCGCGCGGCCAGCGCGTTCCGCGCCGAAACGGAGGATGACAGGGCTCGCATGGCACGCCTTCAGCAAATCAATCCCGAGCATAATGCGCCGCTCGCCGTCTTTCTCGCCTCGGACGCGGCACGCGACGTGACCGGCCAGGTTTTCACCATCCGCCGGAACGAGATCTTCGTGATGAGCCAGAGCCGGCCATTGCGCTCCGTGCAGCGCGATGGCGGATGGACGCCGGAACTGCTCCGCGATCATGCATTTCCCGCGCTGCGTTCGTCGCTGACGCCGCTGGAGCGCAGCCACGACGTGTTTTCCTGGGAGCCGGTCTGACGAGCGACAGCGCGCCGGAAGGCATGGCGCACTCGCGCGCTTTCCGATCCTGCCGGATCGGATGACGCTCTAACGGCCGTTGAGCGTGATCGTGACCTGGCCGGCCGGCAGACCGAGATCGCCGGGCTTGGCGGTCAGCTCGTCCCAGAGCGCAACCCGGCCGCGGTCCGGCACGCGGATGACCACCGGCGGGGAGGCGATCCCTGTGCCGGTGGTACGGGCCAGTGCCGCATCAGGCAGGGCAACCAGCCGTAGCCCGGCGAAATCTCCCGGCCGCGGGGCCGCGGGGCCGGCCGCATATGAAGGCCCCGCAGCCCAAAGCGCGATGCCGCAGCCGAGCAGAAGGGCGGTCGCGCGCCGCGCTACGCTAACGGAGATTGCGCGTCGCATCGGTCATGGCCTGGGATATCATCATGGCATGCGCCTGGCCGGTCAGCAGCGTGGACATGCCGGTCGTGCCGATATCCACCGCGATCTGGTTCTGGATCAGCGCATTGTTCGCCGTATTGGCGATGATGGTGGCGATGCCGCTTGAGGAGAAGGTGGTCGCGACATTGGTGCCGCCGACATTCGAGACGCTGTGCACCAGGGCCGCCGGGGAAGTCATGGTCGGGGCGGGAAGGGGCGTCGGAACAGACGGGGTGGCAGTGTTGGGCGCGGGCGGCGTCGGCGGGGCCGAACCCGTCGCGCCGACCGATGGCGTCGTGGTCGTCGCAATCGAGGGCAGCGACAGTGCCGCGGTCGCCGGGCCGAACGCGAGATGGATTTGGGGGATCGCCACGGCGGCGATGACCGTGCCGTTCACGGTGGTCACCTGCCGGTAGGCGAAGTCGACCGTCAGTTGCGGCGTCAGGTCGAATCCGCCGCGGATCGAGGCAAGGCGCGCATCGCTCAGCGCCGCGCCGGCCCCGAGCGCCGCGAATGGCCCCGCGGCCTGCGCCGATGCCGCGCCCCCGGCCGTGAAGGCCCCGAGCAGCGCGGCACTGCGGAGAATACGCGAAATCGCGGAACGATCGGTCATGGTCATGGTCCTTTCGTGGGCGTCATGCCGCGAGCCGCTTCAGAAGCGGTTCGCGATCGGGATCGTCACCTCCTGCAGCCTGGCGAGGCTCAGCGCATAGCGCGCGATCTCGGTCGGCGCCGGAGGGCTCCCCTGCCAGAGCGACGGATCGTTGAAGTTCTTCTGTGCGATCTCCGCCTGGCTGAGGATGAGGAAGAAGATGCCGCTCCATTGCTTGCGGAATCGCGCGACGCTCTCCGATCGCAGGCCGACCGCCGGATCGGAGAGCAGCACGCGGCCTTCCGCGATACTGCGGACAACGACGAAATGATGGTAGCCATGGTCGTTGATCAGCACGATCGCCGGCACATGCAGCCCTGCGAGCTTCGAGAGCGGCGCGTCGAACCCGCCGGAGGGAATGCCCTCGCGCGCGAGATAGGTCTTCATGTCGAGCAGCGAGAAGCCGTATCGCTCGATCGCCTCGCGATTGCCGTTCCGGAACATGGAGAGGAAGACCTTCTTCTCCGTCACCGGCCGATGATAGGCATAGGTCAGAAGCGTTGCGAGCGCCGCCGATCCGCAGGAAAAATCATAGGCCTGGTGAATCGTCTGGCTGAACCGCATCGACTCGAAACTCTGGATCGGCATGTTGACGCTGCCGGCACCGAGGCTCAGTCCGTTGATCGGAAAATTGCCCGCGGCCGCCGGCCCGGCAATCCCGCAGGCGAGGCAGAGGGCTGCCAGAATGGCGCGGCATCCCGGCGCATGCGTGCCGGAAAGCCTGGTCCGGTCGCGAGGCTGAGGGGTCTGCGTCATCGTCGTCCCTCTCGGAAATTGCGCCGCCGCGGAAACGGCCGCGGCGGCGCGGTGGCGTCAGTGCATCGTCACGTTGATGGTCATCGTGTTCTGGATCAGCGCGTTGTTGCCGCTGTTCTGGAACACCGTGGTGATTCCGGCATTGTTGTTGATTGCGTTGCTGGCGCTTACCGTTCCGGTAACCGCGCCGCGGCCGACCGATCCGCTCACGGAGCCGTCGGTCGTGGCGTTCTGGATCACGACGCCGCCTGCGCGCAGCCGGCCCAGGGCGGCGCCGTGCAGCTCGTTGCCCTTCAGCGCGCCGAGCAGCGACGTATCCGGGGCGCCATTGCCTGCCGCGCGGGCGAAAGGCGGCGCCACGATCATCGCGCAGCCGATCAGCGCGAGGCTGGCCACGGTCACCCGCACTATCCGCCGCGCCACGCCGGTCGTCCGGCCATCAAGCCTGTCCATCGCACTCTCTCCCGAAAGCCATGGCCCGGACGGGCCGGACCATGGCGGTTCCATTCGATGTCGTCCGGGCCGCGTGAGGCCCGGACGGACCGATCAATGGAACACGGAGGTGTTGGAACTGCCCGAAACCACGGACGACAGCGCGACCGTGTTCTGCTGCAGCGAGTTCACGCCGGCGTTGACCTGCGCCGTCACGATGCCGGTGCCGTTCGCCGTGTTGTTGAGGGAGGCGTTCATCGAAACCACCGGTGCTCCGGATGAACCTTTGCCGTTCCGTCCGTGCTTCCAGTCCATGCCGCCCGGCCCGCCACTGCCGCCGCCGCTCGCCATGGCGCCGGCCATGACCGAGCCGTTCGTCGTCGCGGTGGCGAGGTGGTAGTTCGAGATCGTCTTGTAGCTGTTCGCGAAGTTCGACAGCGAGGCGCTGATCGCCAGGCTGTGGTTGTTCGCCGCCACGCCGCCGGACGACGCCGCCGCCATGTTGGTCTCGGTCTCGTTGTTCGAGTTGGCCGTCCGGCTCGACCAGGACTGGTGGTTTGAGTTGGTCGTGTTGGTCGTGTTGGTTGTGTTGTAGCTCGACGTTGTCGAGCCGCTGGGGCTCGGGGGGCCGGGCGGGCCCGCATGGGCCACGCCAAAGCCGAGCCCGAGGGCGAGGGCCGAGACGCCGGCGAAAAGAAGGGAAGTCCGCATGGGTCACTCCTGTGGTTCGGGTTGCGTGGGCCGGGTCGCTGCGCGCGCCGCGGCCCCTGCAGCCGCGGGCCGGATGGCGGATCCCGCATCTGCATGAACATTCATCAGCAAGCCGCGTGCCAATCCGCGCATCATGGTCAATAGGCTGAAAAACAAGGGAAAAATGGTGTCTCGCCCGATTCCGCCGGCTGGCCCCGCCGTATCATGAAACGGCTCATGAAACGCTTGATACGGATACATGTGCGATCCCTCAGAACCGGATCGGCACGTCGATGAGCACCTTCGCGACGGGCGCATTCGGGCCCGCGCCGATGCCGACGCCGAGATTGATCGTGGTGGATTTCGAGAGCTGGTAGCCGACGCCGAAATTGAACGTCCCGAAATCGTAGGAAGACCCCTTCACCGCCGCATGGTTGAACGTCGCGCCGAAAACGTGTTCCTGCTGGTAGCTCAACGTGAACGTGGTCTGATCGTTGAGGGCGAACCCGATGCCGAACGTGGCGGCCACCGCGTCGCCCGGCTTGGCGTCCGCCGGAATCGGCGGTCCGCCGCCAGGATCCTGCACCTCTACCGTCCGGCCGAAATTGTGGATGTAAAGCAGGTTGGCGAACAGGATCCCCGGTGCCGTCGGGTAGAGCACCGTCAGGCTGGGTTCCAGCGAATAGAACCCGGTGCCGGTCGGCACCTTCTTCTGGATGCCGGAGATGATCCCGCCGTTCGGATCGTTGGTGGTGTAGACCGGCACCGAGAACGGGCTCGTGCCCGTCGCGGTCTTGAAGATCGCGTTTCCGACCAGGATCGGCATGCCGTCGGCGCCTGAATTGAACTGGTAGCTGGCGCCGAACTGGATGTCGCCGAGTCCCGCCGCATGGGCGCTCGGGGCGAGCACGTTCACCGTCGTCCCGCCGCCGCTCTGCTGCAGGATCGATTGGGTGACGGTCTCCTGATAGGCGTAGACGAAGGGAATCTTGGCGCTCAGTTCCAGCCGGTCGGTCAGGCCGTAGCGCAGGGTCAGCGCCGGCGTGATCACGCTCTGCCGCACGCGCGCGAGCAGAAGCTGACCAAAGGTGATGCCGGGCAGGATGGTGAACCCGTTCAGGCTCAGCTGGTCTTCCGCCGAGTAGTCGTATTCGAGCGAGGGATCGATCACGAGCGTGCCGCGCGGGGTCAGCACGCCGCCGACCGATTGCAGCGGCGAAGTCTGGAGGACCCTCGCCTCCCGCCGTTCCTTCGGCTTGGGTTCGGTGATCGGCGCCGAGGTCTGTTCCGCCGATGGCGGTGCGGTATCAGCGGGCGCCGTGGCGTCGGCGGGATTTTGTGCGGCGACGGTCGGTCCCGGTCCCGCCCCCCTGATGCGCCGCATCTCGGCATCGAGCAGCGCGCCCTGGCGGTCGAGCTCCGCGCGCTCGCGGTCGAGTTCGGCCCGTGTCTTCTCCAGCCGCGCCTCCGCGCGCGCGATG
>NZ_AFPR01000139.1:0-8622 GCF_000219295.1 Acidiphilium sp. PM | reverse complement strand
GCCCAGGCCACCACCTGCCGTTCGACTTCGAGCCCGACATGATCCCGCCCGCCGCAATTCTCGTTGAGTCCGCCGGCCAGCAGTTCCGCCAGCATCCCCACCGCGTTGCCGCCGCCCTGCACCCAGCCCATGAAGCGCGGGTTCGCGTTGCCCGAGGCATAGGGCGCGATCCGTGTGGCGAAGGCGTCATAGGCGGCGGCGGCCCCGATCCCCTCGCGCGGCACCGGGGCGCGGAACCCCGCGCGCACCGCGTCGGGCATCGGTTGCCAGACCGGCGCCGCGCCAAGCCCTTCCAGCCGGTCGAACATGTCGTCCATCATCCGGTGCCCCAGCGCGCGGAGCTCGGACCAGTCCTCGGGATCAAGCGTTGCCATGGACGCTGCTTATGCGCGCCGGCGCGGGCGGTAAAGCCCGCCAGACATAACCCGGTAAAGCCCGCCAAACATAACCCGGCAAAGCCCGCCCGCGCCGCCTAGTCGTCCCCGGTGACGGCGATTTCCTTCTGCCGCTCGCGCGCCCGGCGCGAGACGCGCATCCGCAGCGTCTCGAACGTCACGTACAGCAGCGGGATCACGAAGATGCCGATGCCGCTGGCGAAGATCATCCCGGCGAAGACCGGCGTGCCCAGCGACCGCCTGGTGATCTGCGCCGCCCCGGTCGCCACCACCAGCGGCAGCAGCCCGAAGATGAAGGCGATCGAGGTCATCATCACCGCGCGGAACCGCATCCGCGCACCCAGCACCGCCGCCTCGCGGATGCCCATGCCCTCCTCGCGCCGCTCCTTGGCGAACTCGACGATGAGGATGCCGTTCTTCGCCGCCAGCGCGATCAGCACGACGAGCCCGATCTCGGCATAGAGGTCGATCGTCAGCCCGCCGAGCACGATGCCGAGCATCGCCCCGAACACGCCGACCACGACCGAGAGCAGCACCGGCACCGGAATGATCCAGCTCTCGTACAGCGCCACCAGGAACAGGTAGGCGAAGATCAGCGACAGGATGAACACATAGGCCGCCTGGCCCTTGGCCTGCTGCTGCAGATAGGCGGTGCTGGTCCAGTCATACGAGAAGCCGGCCGGCAGCACGCGGGCGGAAATCCGGTCCATCGCCGCCAGCGCCGCCCCGGACGACACGCCCGGCGCCGGCGAGCCGAACACCGGTGCGGCCAGCGAGTCGTTGTAGCGGCTGACGATCTGCGGGCCGAGCCGCGTGTGCGCCGTCGCCAGCGAGCGCAGCGAGACCATCTTGCCGGAATCGCTGCGCACATAGATCCGCCAGATCGCGGCGCGCGTGTCGCGGTCGGCCGAGGCGGCCTGGATGTTCACCTGCCAGACCTGGCCGAACATGTTGAACTGGTTGACGTAGAACCCGCCGAGCGAGGCCTGCAGCGCCTGGAAGATCGAGGAGATCGGCACGCCGAGCGCCTGCGCCTTGGCGCGGTCGATATCGAGATAGACCGAGGGGTTGTTCGCCGCGTAGGTGCTGAACACATGCGCGAGCTTCGGGTCCGAATTCGCCGCGACGATCAGCCCCTTGAGCACCGAATTGAATTTCTGCTGGCTCGCGCCGGCGACGTTCTCAAGCTCGTAGGTGAAGCCGCCATTGGTCGACAGCCCGATGATCGGCGGCAGGTTGAAGGCGACGATGTTCGCCCCCTGCACCTGCGAGCCCATCGCGAAGATCTTGCGGATCACCGCCTGCACCGAATTCTTCGGCCCCGGCCGCTGCGCGAACGGCTTCAGGTGCGCCACCATGAACAGCGCGTTCGGCTCGGTCGCCGAGTCGAGGATCGAGTAGCCGTTGATGGCGATCACGTCCTGCACCTGCGGCAGGGTGTGGATCATCTTCGCCAGCTTCTGCCCCATCGCGTCGGTCCGCTGCAGCGAGGCGCCGGGCGGCAGCGTCGCCTGGATGAACAGCGCGCCCTGGTCCTCGTCCGGCAGGAACCCGCCCGGCGTGATCCGCGCGAGCAGGAACGCCGCCACCCCGAAGGCGACGATCACCATCAGCCCCAGCACCGAGCGCGCGACGAGCCGGCCGATCAGCCGGCTGTAGCCCGCCCGCGTCCGTTCGATGAAATCGAGGACGCGCGCCATGATGCCGTGCCCGTGCTCGCCCCGGCGCAGCAGGATGGCGCAGAGTGCGGGCGACAGTGTGAGCGCGTTCAGCGCCGAGATCAGCATCGCCGTGCTGATCGCCACCGCGAACTGGGTGAACAGCAGGCCCGACAGGCCGGGGATGAACGCCGTCGGCACGAACACCGAGAGCAGCACGAGCATGATCGCGATGATCGGCGCCTGGATCTGCGCCATCGCCACCTTCGCCGCCTCGCGCGGCGACAGCTCCGGCCGCTCCGCCATCACCCGCTCGATATTCTCGACGACGACGATGGCGTCATCCACCACCAGCCCGGTCGCCACCACCAGCGCCAGCAGCGTCACCGTGTTCGCCGAATAGCCGAGGGCGAGCATGCACGCGAAGCTGCCGAGCAGCGCGATCGGCACGACGATCGTCGGCACCAGCGCCGCCCGCCACGAGCCGAGGAAGAAGAACACCACGAGCACGACCAGCGCGAACGCCTCGGCCAGCGTCTTGATCACCTCGCTGATCGTGTCCGAGACGAAGCTGCTGGAATTGTAGACCGTCTTGCTCGCGAGGCTGGCCGGAAACCGCTTCGAGAGCCGGGCGATCTCCGCCGACACCCGCCCCGAGGTCGCCACCGCGTTCGCCCCCGGCGAGAGGAACACGCCGATGGCGACACCGGGATGCCCGTTGATCCGGTCGACCTGGTTCTCGCTCTGCGGCCCGAGGCGGATCTTCGCCACGTCCTTCAGCCGCAGCAGCGAGCCGTCCCTGTTGCCGCGGATGACGATGTTGCCGAACTGCCGGGCCGATGTCAGCCGCCCCTCGGTCTGCACCGAGAGCTGGTATTGCTGCTTGCCGGCGATCGGCATCAGCCCGATCGTGCCGACCGGCGCCTGGGTGTTCTGGTCCTGGATCGCGCTGATCAGGTCCGCCGGCGTCAGCCCGAGCTGGGCGAGGCGGGCGGTGCTGAAGATCACCCGCATCGAATAGTCCTGCTCGCCGAACATGAACGCCTGGCCCACCCCCGGCACGCGGCCGAGCGGGTTGAGCACGTTGATCTTCACGTAGTTCGAGATCTGCAGCGGCGTGAGCTTGTTGTCCGGGCTGTAGAAGAACATGAACTCCAGCACCGAGGCGGAGCGCTTGCGCACCGTCAGCCCTTCCTTCTGCACCTCGGCCGGCAGCTGGGTCAGCGCCTGCTGCACCGCGTTGGTGACATTGACGGTGTCGATGTCCGGGTTGCTGCCGAGCTTGAAGGTGACGGTCAGATTGTAGGAGCCGTCATTCGCCGTGGTCGAGGAGTAATAGATCTCGTCGCTCAGCCCGTTGATCTGCTGCTCGATCGGCTCGGCCACGGTGTCGTTCACCACCTGCGCCGAGGCGCCCGGATAGGTCGCGGTCACCTGCACCGCCGGCGGCACGATCGAGGGGAACTGCGCCACCGGAATCCGCGTCATCGCGATGATGCCGGCGATGGTGATCACGATCGCGATCACCATCGCGAAGCGCGGCCGGTCGATGAAGAAGGAGGGGATCACGGCCTCAGCCCCGCGCTGCCGGCGAGGCAATCACCTTCGCGTTCGCCTTCACCCCGGGATGCACCTTCTCCACGCCATCGACGATCACCTTCGTCCCGATGGCCAGCCCGCTCGCGATCGTCGCGGTCGCCGGCGTGGTCGAGGCGAGCTTGACGTCGGCGCGCGCCACCTTGCCGTCCTTGCCGACGGTCAGCACATAGTCGCCCACCTGGTCGGCCAGCACCGCGTCGCGCGGCAGCACGATCTTGTCCTCCGGCGTGCGGCTGCGCACGATCACGGTGACGAACTCGCCGCTGGTCAGCTCGCGGTCGCTGGTGCGCGCATTGCCGAGCCCCTTGATCACCGGGTTCGGAATCGTCCCCTGCATCGCGAGGCTGTCGGTCGACTGGCTGATCTGGTTGCTGGTGAAGTCGAGCGTGCCCTCCTGCCGGTCCATCCGCCCGTCCGGCAGCTTCACCCGCAGCACCACGCCGGCGAGCCCGCCCTGCGTCGCCAGCCGCTGGCGCAGCCGGATCGCATCGCGCGTCGGCATCGAGAAGACGATGTTCATCGGGTTCTGGCTCACCACGGTGGCGAGCGTTCCCGTATTCGGCCCGACGACATTGCCGATATTCACCGCGCTCGCGCCGATCCGCCCGTCGAGCGGCGCGCGGATCTGGGTATAGGCGAGGTTGATCGCCGCGGTCTCGCGCGCCGCCTCGGCGGCCTGCAGCTTCGCCGCGGCACTTTCCGCCGCCGCCTTGTCGTCGTCGTAGGTCGATTGCTGTCCGGCCGGCGTGTGCAGCAGCCGCGCCGCGCGCTCCAGCGTCAGCTCCGCGTTGTCGAGCGTCGCCTGCGCGTCGGCGACATTCGCCTTCGCCTGGTCGAACGCCGCCTGGTACGGCCCCGGCTCGATCACGTAGAGCAGCTGCCCCTTCTTCACCTCCGCCCCCTGGCGGAACAGGCGCTTCTCCAGATACCCGGTCACCCGCGGCACGAGATTGACGATATGCGCCGCCTGGATCCGCCCGATGAAGCTGTCCTGCTGGTAGACCTTCTGCGGCTTCACGACGACGACGCTGACCACCGGCGGCGGCGGCGCAGCGGCCCGCGCCCCGGCGATGCCGAGGGCAAGGACGGTCACGAAGCCGGCGGCGCGGCAGGCCGTGGCATGAAGCGATCGGCGCATGCGGTTCCTCTTTGTGTGGCGCGGATGGATTCGGGCGCGGACGACAGGAGAGAGATCGGCGCGGACGCCGCCGCCGCAACCCCGCTTCGCGCAGGAACGGCAAGACTCCTGTCCTGCCTCTCAATAATGGAGACGGGGCCGCGCCGTCAATTGCGCGACCCCGTTCCGCCAGCCGGTTTTGCGGGAGCCTCCGGCGTTGTTAATATATCGGTATCAGAACGAAATCTGCGTCGCCTGCATCACCTGCGGCAGCGCGCGGATCGCGGCGAGCGCGTCGTCCGGCAGGGTCTCGTCGATCGAGATCAGGCACACCGCATCGCCGCCCTTCTCGGTCCGGCCGAGATGGAAGGTGGCGATGTTGATGCCCTTCTCGGCGAGAATGGCGCTGCACTGGGCGATGAATCCCGGCTTGTCGCGGTTGGTCACATAGAGCATGTGCCGGCCGAAATCCGCCTCGACCTTGATGCCCTTCACCTCGACCAGCCGCGGCTTCGCCCCGCCGAACAGCGTGCCCGACACGGTGCGCGTCTGCTCGTCCGTCGTCACCGAAACGCGGATCAGCGTCTGGTATTCGCAGTCGCGGTCGAACACCGTCTCCGCCAGCTCGATCCCGTGGTCCCGCGCGAAGACCGGCGCGTTGACCATGTTGACACCTTCCATCATCGGCGCGAGCAGCCCGGCGAACAGCGCCGCCGAGAGCGGGCGCTGGTTCACATGCGCGGCCGCGCCCTCGTATTCGATGCCGACCTTGCGGATCACGCCCTGCCGCGCCTCGGTCAGCTGCCCCGCGAAACTGCCGAGCAGCTGGCAAAGCTCCATGTAGGGCTTGAGCCTCGGCGCGTCCTCGGCCGAGACCGAGGCCATGTTGATCGCGTTCGTCACCGCCCCGGTCAGCAGGAAATCGCTGATCTGCTCGGCCACCTGCAAGGCCACGTTCTCCTGCGCCTCGGTCGTCGCCGCCCCCAGATGCGGGGTGCAGACCACGTTCGGCAGCGCGAAGAGCGGGCTTTCCTTCGCCGGCTCGACCTCGAACACGTCGAGTGCGGCGCCCGCCACATGGCCCGATTTCAGCGCGTCGTACAGCGCCGCCTCGTCCACCAGCCCGCCGCGCGCGCAGTTGATGATGCGCACACCCGGCTTGGTCCTGGCGATGCTTTCGCGCGAGAGGATGTTGCGCGTCTGCTCGGTCAGCGGCGTGTGCAGGGTGATGAAATCCGCCCGCGCCAGCACCGTGTCCAGATCCGCCTTCTCGACGCCGAGCGTCGTCGCCCGCGCCTCGGTCAGGTAGGGGTCATAGGCCAGCACGCGCATCTTCAGCCCGAGCGCGCGGTCGGCGACGATCGAGCCGATATTCCCCGCCCCGATCAGGCCGAGCGTCTTGCCGGTCAGCTCGACGCCCATGAACCGGTTCTTCTCCCACTTCCCCGCCTTGGTCGAGGCCGAGGCCTCCGGCAGTTCCCGCGCCAGCGCGAACATCAGGCCGATCGCGTGCTCGGCGGTGGTGATGGCGTTGCCATAGGGCGTGTTCATCACCACCACGCCGCGCGTGGTGGCCGATTTCACGTCCACGTTGTCGACGCCGATGCCCGCGCGGCCGATCACCTTCAGGTTGGTCGCCGCGTCCAGCAGCTCGCGCGTCACCTTGGTCGCCGAGCGGATGGCGAGCCCGTCGAATTCGCCGATGATCTCGCGCAGTTCCGCCGGGGCGAGCCCGGTCTTCACCGTCACGTCGATGCCGCGCCGCTTGAAGATGTCGATGGCGGCGGGAGAAAGCTTGTCGCTGATCAGAACCTTGGGCATGTCTCAGGCCTTCGCGGAAATGTCGGAATGAACGGCGTCGATCGCCCAGTCGATCCAGGGCAGCAGCGCCTCGATGTCGGCGGTCTCGACGGTGGCACCGCCCCAGATCCGCAGCCCCGGCGGCGCGTCGCGATAGGCGCCGATGTCATGGGCGACACCTTCGGCCTCCAGCAGCGCGGCGACCCGCTTCGCCGCCTTCGCCTGCGCCTCGGCATCGAGGGCGGCGAACCACGGCGCGGCGATGACGAGGCAGATCGACGTGCAGGAGCGGATCGCCGGATCGGCGGCGAGGAACTCCACCCGCGCATTGCCCTCGGCCCAGCGCGCGATCGCCGCGAGATTCCGTTCCGAACGCGCAATCATGGCCTTGAGCCCGCCGATGCCCTCGGCCCAGCGCAGCCCGTCCAGCGCGTCCTCCACCGCCAGCATCGACGGGGTGTTGATCGTCTCGCCGGCGAAAATCCCCTCGATCAGCTTGCCGCCCGAGGTCAGGCGGAAAATCTTCGGCGGCGGCCGCTCCGGCTTGTAGGTCAGCAGCCGCTCCACCGCACGCGGCGAAAGCGCCAGCATCCCGTGCGCCGCCTCGCCGCCCAGCGCCTTCTGCCAGGACCAGGTCACCACATCGAGTTTTTCAAAGGGCAGTTCCATCGCGAACGCGGCCGAGGTCGCGTCCGCGATCACCAGCCCTTCACGATCCGCCGGAATCCAGTCGCCGTTCGGCATCCGCGCGCCCGAGGTCGTGCCGTTCCAGGCCAGCACCACGTCATGGCTGAAATCGACGGCGGCAAGATCGGGAATCTGTCCATAGGGCGCGCCCAGCACCCGCGCGTCGGCGAGCTTGAGCTGCTTGACCACATCGGTCGCCCAGGCCTCGGAGAAACTCTCGAACGCCAGCACGTCGACCGGCCGGGCGCCGAGCATCGACCACAGCGCCATCTCGACGGCGCCGGTGTCCGAGGCGGGAACGATGCCGAGCCGCCAGTCGGACGGCAGGCCGAGAATGTCGCGCGAGCGGGTGATCACCTCGGCGAGCTTCGCCTTCGGCTCCTTGGCGCGGTGGCTGCGGCCGAGCATCGCGCCGGAAAGCGCCTCGAGCGTGAAGCCGGGCCGCTTGGCGCAGGGGCCGGAGGAAAAATTCGGATTGTGGGGGCGGTGTTGCGGCTTCGCGTGCGCGGCCGCGGCGGCGTCTGCCATCGATGGTCTCCCTTGCAGAAGATAAGCGCCCCGGTGGGGGGGCGTGACCCGAGGCGGCATGTATCCGGCTTTTCGCGCCGCCGCAAGCAAAACCGTGCGCCGCCTCAGCGCGCGTCCCTCATGGCTGCAATCAGGAATTCACGGTTGCCATCCCCGCCCTCGATCGGGCTGGGGATGATGCCGAGCCCCCGCCAGCCGGGAATCTGCGCGAACCAGTCGCCGATCTCGCCGCACACCCGTTCATGCACGGCAGGGTCGCGCACGATCCCGCCCTTGCCGACCGCCTCCGGCCCCGCCTCGAATTGCGGCTTGATCAGCGCCACCGCGAAGGCGTCCTTCCCGCACAGGGCGAGCCCCGCCGGCAGCACCTTGCGCAGCCCGATGAAGCTCACGTCGCACACCAGAGCACCGAGCCCGCCCGGTATCCCCGTGGCCGACAGGTCGCGCGCGTTCACCCCCTCATGCAGACGCACCCGCGCATCGTCGCGCAGGGCAGGGGCCATCTGCCCGTGGCCCACATCCACCGCGTGCACCAGCGCCGCGCCGCGCGCGAGCAGCACCTCGGTGAACCCGCCGGTCGAGGCGCCGATATCGAGGCAGGTCCGGTTTTCCGGTGACAATCCGAAATGATCGAGGGCGGCGATCAGCTTCAGCGCCCCGCGCGAGACCCAGGCGGCGCCGGCATCGGCCACGCTCAGCGCCTCGTCGTCGCCCACCATCTCGCCCGGCTTGCCGATCGTCCGTCCGCCCGCGCTCACCAGGCCGCGCCGGATCGCCTCCTGCGCCCGCGCCCGGCTCGCGAAATGCCCGCGCGCGACGAGGGCGAGGTCGGCCCGGC
>NZ_AFPR01000140.1:0-7743 GCF_000219295.1 Acidiphilium sp. PM | reverse complement strand
CGCGGCCCTGCCTCGCGCGTCTCGCGCGGGCCGCGCTGGGCCAGCATGTCCGCATAGCCGCCGGCATACTCCACCCACCGCCCGTCGCCCTCCGCCGCGAGCGTGGAGGTCGCGATGCGGTCGAGAAAGTCGCGGTCATGGCTGACCAGCAGCACCGTGCCGGCATAGTCCGACAGCATATCCTGCAGGATGTCGAGCGTTTCGAGATCGAGATCGTTGGTCGGTTCGTCGAGGATCAGCAGGTTCGACGGCCGTGCCATCGCGCAGGCCAGCAGCAGCCGGCCACGCTCGCCGCCCGACAGCGTGCCGACCGGCGTGCGCGCCTGTTCGGGGCGGAACAGGAAATCCTTCATGTAGCCGACGACATGGCGAAACTGCCCGCCGACCTCGACCATGTCGCTTCCCCCGCCGGTCAGCGTGTCGGCGAGGGTGCGGGCCGGGTCGAGGGCTGCGCGCTGCTGATCGAGGGTCGCCACGGCAAGGTTGGTGCCCTGGGTGATCGTGCCTGAGTCCGGCTCGATCTGCCCGGTCAGCAGCCGCAGCAGGGTGGTCTTGCCGGCACCGTTCGGCCCGACGATGCCAAGCCGGTCGCCACGCAGTACCCGCAGCGTCAGGTCGCGGATCACGCAGCGCTCGCCGAATGTTTTCGAGACGTGCTCGGCATCGACGACGATCTTGCCGGAGAGTGCGGCGGCATTTGTCGTCACGTTCATCTCCCGCGCCTCGCGTCGCTCCTCGCGCTTGCGCGCGCGCAGGGCGGCGAGTTCGGCAACACGGCGGACATTGCGCTTGCGCCGCGCCGTCACGCCGTAGCGCATCCAGTCCTCCTCCCGCGCGATGGCGCGGGAGAGCTTCTGCGCGTCACGCTCCTCCTGTTCGAACACCTCGTCGCGCCAGGCCTCGAAATGCGAGAAGCCGCGATCGATCCGGCTGGTGCGGCCGCGATCGAGCCAGACGATGCTGCGCGTCACCGTCTCCAGCAGCCGCCGGTCATGGCTGATCAACACGATGCCGGCGCGCGAGGCCTTCAACTCGGCCTCCAGCCATTCGATCGCCGGCAGGTCGAGATGGTTCGTCGGCTCGTCGAGCAGCAGCACATCGGGCTCCGGCGCCAGCACCTTGGCCAGCGCGGCCCGCCGCGCCTCGCCGCCGGAGAGGCGGGCGGTACTCTCGGCGCCGGTCAGCCCAAGCCGGTCGAGGCAGGCACGGGCGCGGTGCCCGTCCACTTCCGGATCGAGACCGTCGAACACGTAATCGAGCACGGTCGGGAAGCGGGTGAGGTCCGGCTCCTGCGGCAGGCAGCGCAGGGTGGCGCCAGGCTGCAGGAACCGCGTGCCGGAATCGGCCTCGGCGAGCCCCGCCGCGATCTTCAGCAGGGTGGACTTGCCCGATCCGTTCCGCCCGACGAGGCAGATCCGCTCGCCCGCGGCAATGCCGATTTCCGCCCCGTCGAGCAGCGGCGCGCCGCCGAGCGAGAGCCTTATGTCTTGCAGGTTGAGCAGGGGAGGAGCCATGCGCGCCTTGTGGCCAATCGCGGATCGCATGGCAAGCGAGCGCCGATCGGGGTATGAGAGCGCCGCCATGATCCGCCTGACCGAAATCCGCCTGCCGCTCGACCACACCCCCGACGCCCTGCGCGATGCGGTGCTCGCCCGCCTCGGCATTGGCGAGGCCGCGCTGCGCGGCTTCACCGTCTTCCGCCGCGCCGTCGATGCCCGCCGCAAGGCCGCGATCGTCCTCACCTACACGATCGATGTCGAGGCGGAGGACGAGGCGGGGCTTCTCGCCCGCCATGCTGCGAGCCGCCATGTCGGCCCGACGCCGGACATGACCTACCGGTTTCCGGACTCCCCTCCGCCGGCGCGCCGGCCCGTCGTCGTCGGCACCGGCCCCTGCGGCCTCTTCGCCGCCCTCATCCTCGCCCAGGCAGGGCTGCGCCCGCTGATCCTGGAACGCGGCAAGGTGGTGCGCGAGCGCACGAAGGATACCTGGGCGCTCTGGCGGCGCGGCGTGCTGACGCCCGAATCCAACGTCCAGTTCGGCGAGGGCGGGGCAGGGACGTTCTCCGACGGCAAGCTCTACAGCCAGATCAGCGATCCCAACCATCTCGGCCGCAAGGTGCTGACCGAATTCGTCGCCGCCGGTGCGCCGGAGGAAATCCTCTACGTCGCGCATCCGCATATCGGCACCTTCCGCCTCGTCGGCATGGTCGAGACCATGCGCGCGACGATCGAGCGGCTCGGCGGGGAATACCGCTTCGGCGCCAGGGTGACCGACCTTGCCATCGACACCACCGGCGCAGCCCGGCAGGTCCGCGGAGTGGTGCTGGACTCCGGCGAGACGATAGAGACCGACCACGTCATTCTCGCCATCGGCCATTCCTCTCGCGACACCTTCACCATGCTGCGCGACCGCGGCGTGCATCTCGACAAGAAGCCCTTCGCCATCGGGTTCCGCATCGAGCATCCGCAATCGATGATCGATCGCGCCCGCTACGGCGATCATGCCGGCCACAAGCTGCTCGGCGCCGCCGACTACAAACTGGTGCATCACGCGCGGAACGGCCGCAGCGCCTACAGCTTCTGCATGTGCCCCGGCGGCACCGTGGTCGCCGCCACGTCCGAGCCGGGCCGCGTGGTCACCAACGGCATGAGCCAGTATTCGCGCAACGAGCGCAATGCCAATGCCGGGATCGTGGTCGGGATATCGCCGGAGGATTTTCCGGGCGACGTTCTGGCCGGCGTCGAACTGCAGCGCCGCCTCGAAGAAGCGGCCTATGTGGCGGGCGGGTCGAACTACAACGCGCCCGGACAACTGGTCGGTGATTTTCTCGCCGGCCGCGCCTCGACGGATTTCGGCGCCGTGATCCCGTCCTACCGCCCCGGCGTCACCCTCACCGATCTCTCGCAGTCACTCCCGGACTACGCCATCGAGGCGATCCGCGAGGCACTGCCGGCATTCGGGCAGAAAATCAAGGGCTTCGATCGCGAGGATGCGGTGCTGACAGGTATCGAAACCCGCACCTCGGCACCGATCCGCATCACCCGCGGGGCGGATGGGCAGAGCCTGAACACGCGCGGTCTGTTCCCCGCCGGCGAGGGTGCGGGCTATGCCGGTGGCATTCTCTCGGCGGGGGTCGATGGCATCCGCGCCGCCGAGGCCGTTGCCCGAAGCCTCGCCGCCTAATCGCGGAGCGAAACAATCACCGGCACATGGTCGGAAGGCTGCGGCTTGTCCCGCTCCTCGCGTGCGACGCGCACCGTGTCGAGCCGCTCCGCCACGCGCGGCGAGAGCAACGCATGGTCGATCCGCAGCCCCCGGTCGCGCTGCCAGGCGCCGGCCTGATAGTCCCAGAACGTATAGAGCGTTTCATCCGGATGGAGCGCCCTCAGCGCATCGGTCAGGCCGAGCCAGATCAGCGCGCGGAACGCCGCCCGGCTTTCCGGCCGCACCAGCGCGTCATCCGCCGGCAGCGCGCCTTTGGCCAGATCCGCATCGGTGGGGCAGACATTGTAATCGCCGGCCAGGATGAAGTCGCGGTCATGCTCCAGCAGCGAGGCGGCATGCCGGCGCAGCTTCTCCATCCAGTCGAGCTTGGCCGCGAAGCCGTCGCCGCCGCCGGAATTGCCGTTCGGCAGGTAGAGATTGCCAACCAGCAGGCCGCCGGCCTCGATCTCGATGAACCGCGCCGCCGCGTCTTCCTCCTCGCCGGGCAGGCGCCGGTGGGTCACCGTCACCGCCCCGCGCGAGAGCACCGCGACGCCGTTATACGCCTTCTGCCCGACGACCTCGGCGCGGTATCCCTCCGCCTCGAAGGCGGCAGCCGGAAACTGCTGAGTCTCGCACTTGATTTCCTGCAGCAGCAGCAGATCGGGCTGCTCGCGCTTGAGAAAATCCGCGATCAGCCCGGCCCGCGTGCGTGCCGAATTGACGTTCCAGGTCGCGATTCGCACGCCGCGCTCAGTCGACCGAGAAGGACGAGCCGCAGCCGCAGGACGAGGTCGCGTTCGGGTTGCCCACGGCGAAATAGGCACCCATCAGCGTGTCCTTGAAATCGAGTTCGGCGCCGTCCAGCAGGTCGAGGCTCGCAGGGTCGACGACCACTTTCGCGCCGCCACGCTCGAACACCACGTCATCGGCCGCCATCTCGCGGGTGAGGTCGAACCTGTATTGAAACCCGTTGCAGCCGCCCGCCAGAACCTCGACCCGCAGGGCCGCGTCGGGGCTTTCCGCCGCCACGATGGCGGCGATCCGCGCCGCCGCCGCCTCACTGATCCGGAACCGGTCCATCGTCTCGCTCATGAGGCTGAATATAAGCGCTCATCCGCCGGATCGCCAGCGTCGCTTGGACAAGCCTGCGCTCTCCTAGTAAGCCGGGGCCATGTCACTCGCCCCCTACGCTGCCCGCGCCGAGGCCTCGCGCGGCCGCCAGCATCCCGAGCCCGAAAGCGCGACCCGTTCCCCCTTCGCGCGCGACCGCGACCGCGTGCTCCATTCGGCCGCCTTCCGCACATTGCAATACAAGACCCAGGTCTTCGTGATCCACGAGGGCGACTTCTACCGCACCCGGCTGACCCACAGCCTCGAAGTGGCGCAGATCGCCCGCAGCATCGCCCGAGGCCTCGGGCTCGACGAGGATCTGACCGAAACCCTCGCCCTCGCGCACGATCTCGGCCACCCGCCCTTCGGCCATGCCGGCGAGGCCGGGCTGAACGATGCGCTCGGCGAGCATGGCGGCTTCGACCACAACGCCCAGAGCCTGCGCACCGTCACCCTGCTGGAACGCCGCTATGCCGGGTTCGACGGGCTGAACCTCACCTGGGAATCGCTGGAGGGGCTGGCCAAGCATAACGGTCCGCTGACCGCGCCGCCTGCCTATATCGCCGCCTTCGATGCCGCCTATCCGCTCGATCTCGCCCGCCAGGCCTCGGCCGAGGCGCAGGTCGCCGCCCTTGCGGACGACATCGCCTATCACGCCCACGACATCGACGACGGGCTGCGCGCCGGCCTGTTCACGCCGGACGATCTCGCCGCCGTGCCGATCATCGGTGCCACCCTGGCGGAGGCTCGCGCTCTGACGGCCGATCCAGTCCGCATCCGCGCCCATGCCGTGCGGCAGATGATCGGCGTACTGGTCAGCGGCGCGCTGGCCGAGAGCCGCCGCCGGCTGGCTGCCCTCGCGCCCGCCGATTCCGATGCGGTGCGCGCCTGCCCGGACGCGGTGATCGGCTTCGCGCCGGAGCTTGCCGCGGAGAATGCCGAAATCCGCCGCTTCCTCTACGCGCGGATGTATCGCCAATGGCGCGTCAACCGCATGACCCACAAGGTCGAGCTCGTGGTGCGCGACATGGCCCGCCTGCTGCTCGCCCGGCCGGACCTGCTGCCCGATGACTGGCGCAACGCCGCCGGCGCGCCGCGCAGCATGACGGCGGCCGAGGCGGTGCGCGACTATATCGCCGGCATGACCGACCGCGCCGCGCTCGACGAGCATCGCCGACTGACCGACCCCCATTCTCCCGCCTGAGGTTTCCGCATGTCCCACAACATCTTCATTGCCCTGCGCCGGCTGATCCTCGCCGAAATGGCGCGCCTGTTCCCGGCCCTCGATGCGGAAGTGCAGGCGCGGATCGAGGTATCGCCGACACGGGAGGCAGCGCATGGCGACATGGCGACCAATGCCGCGCTGATCGCCGCCAAGCCGCTCGGCCGTCCGCCGCGCGAGATCGCCGCCGCCCTCGCCGCAGCACTTTCGGCCCTGCCGGATATCGCGAAGGCCGAGCCGGCCGGGCCGGGCTTCGTCAACCTCACTCTGGCCGATCCGGTCTGGCACGCCGAGATCGCCGCCATCCTGCGCGCCGGCGAAGCCTTCGGCGCGAGCGCGATGGGGCAGGGGCGGCGGGTCAATGTCGAATACGTCTCCGCCAACCCGACCGGCCCGCTCACCGTCGGCCATTGCCGCGGCGCCGTGGTGGGCGACGCGCTGGCCTCGCTGCTGGCCAAGGCCGGGTATGACGTGACCCGCGAATACTACATCAATGATGCCGGCGCGCAGGTCACCGCACTCGCCTGGTCGGTCTACTGGCGCTATCTGCAGGCCCTCGGCACGCAGCTCACCGAGCACGATTTCGCGGCGGCCACGCCGACCGGCCTGCAATATCCGGGTGATTACCTGATCCCGGTGGCCGAGGCGCTGGTCGCCGCCCATGGCGACGCGCTCGCGGGCCCCGGCCTGTCCATCGCCCCCGCCGAGGCCTGGCTCGACACGGTCCGCCGCCACGCGATCGAGTCGATGATGGCGCTGATCCGCGAGGATCTCGCCGCCCTCAACGTCCGCCAGGACGTCTTCACCAGCGAAGCGGCGCTGATCGCCGCAGGCGGCGTCGAGCGCGCCGAGGCGATCCTGCGCGGCCAGGACCTGCTCTATGAAGGCGTGCTGGAGCCGCCCAAGGGCAAGACGCCGGAGGACTGGGAGCCACGCGAGCAGACGCTGTTCCGCGCCACCGGCTTCGGCGACGATGTCGACCGCCCGGTTCGCAAGTCGGACGGCTCGAATACCTATTTCTTCAACGACATCGCCAACCACGCCGACAAGATGGCCCGCGGCTTCGACACGATGATCGATGTCTGGGGCGCCGATCACGGCGGCTACGTCAAGCGGATGCAGGCGGCGGTGAAGGCACTCGCCGCCGGGCGCGACGCCTCGCTCGACATCGTGCTCTGCCAGATCGTCCGCGTGATGAAGGACGGCACGCCGATGCGCATGTCGAAACGCGCCGGCACCTATATCGAGCTGCGCGACCTCATCGACGCGGTCGGGCCGGATGTCGTCCGCTTCATCATGCTGATGCGCAAGTCCGACGCGCAGATGGAATTCGACCTCGATGCCGCGGTGGCGCAGACACGGGAAAACCCGGTCTTCTACGTGCAGTATGCCCATGCCCGCTGCCGCTCGGTGCTGCGCGCCGCGGCCGAGATGCCCGAACTCGGCGACACCGTCGATGCCGCCCTCGCGGAGGCCGCGCTCGCCAGCCTGACCGCGCCCGAGGAACTGGCGCTGGTCCGCCGCCTCGCCGCCTGGCCACGCCTCGTCGAATCCGCCGCCCAGGCGCGCGAGCCGCACCGAATCGGATTTTTCCTGTATGATTTGGCTGGCGACTTCCATGCGCTGTGGAATGCCGGCCGCGCCGATGCCACGCTGCGGTTCATTCAAGCCGATGCCGTCGAGGCCAGCCGGGCGCGGCTCGCGCTGGTGGCGGCGACCGCGGTGGTCATCCGCTCCGGCCTCGCGGTGATGGGGGTCGCCCCGGTCGAGGAGATGCGCTGAGCGGCGCCGGCTGCCCGGAGAGATGATGGACCGACAGGATTACGACGACGAGATCGACATTCCGCCCTATGCCGTGCGGCGTCCGCCCACGCGCGGGTTCGATCCGGAAATGCGCCGGATCGCGCTCATCGCCGGCGGGTTCGCGGGGGCGATCGTCCTTGTCGCGCTGATCTGGGGCGGTGTTCATCCGCGCCTCGGTCCGCCGCCGGTGATCAAGCCGCCGCCGGGGCCGATGCGCACGGCACCCGCCAATCCCGGCGGCCTGCAGGTGCCTGGGGCTAACGAGCAGATCATGTCCGGCACCACGGCCTCGGGGCCGCCCCGGCTCGCACCGCCGCCGCCCCAGCCGGATTTCTCCAAGCTCGCCGCCGAGGCGAACTCGGCGCAGCCCAAGCCGAAGCCCGCCCCGAAGATGCCCA
>NZ_AFPR01000141.1:0-4885 GCF_000219295.1 Acidiphilium sp. PM | reverse complement strand
GGGCGCGGGGACGCGGCTTCGGCGCGCCCTCGGCGAGGATGGCGAAACGCGCGGCCATGCGGCGCAGGCGGGACCAGAGCAGGATGACGAGCGGCTGCGACGCCGGGCCGAACGCGCCCTTCGCGCCGCGCGCGGCGACGGCGCGGCAGAGCCCCTCGATGATGGCGGCGAAGCGGGCGGCGATCGTCATGAACGGAACAAGAACATGAACGGGCGGGGGTGGGCAAGACCCGCCTGCCCCGCCCCGCGCGGGTTTACAGCGGCGGACCCCGCCCCCACCTAACCCGCATCCGCGCCGCCCGAGGCGGCATCGACATCCATCCCGGCCCCGGGACGCGCCTTGGCTTCCGCCCGCCGCCGCGCGGCGCGCATTGCCGCTCCCGGAGCCCGCCCCGCCGGGCGCAACAGCGGAGGAACAAGGACGCATGCAAAAGGTTGTGGCAGGAACGGCATCGTTCTGGGCGGCGCATCTGTCGACCATCATCGGTGTCGCGACCGCGCTGCTGATCGGCATCGCCGGAACGGCGGTGGCGCGGGCGGCGCTCGGGATTCTCGTGCGCTGGTCGGACCGGCACGGCCGCACCTTCCGCGCCGCCATTCTCGGGCACCTGCTGCTGCCGGTGGTGATCGCGGTCTGGGCGCTCGCGGCGTATTTCGCCGCACTCGCCGTGGCGACGCCGCTGCACCTGGTCGGGCTGCTCGGCATCCTGCCCGTCGTGCTCAAGGTGTTCATGCTGCTGACGATCGCCTGGGCGGCGCTGCGCGTCGTCGCGGTCAGCGAGAGCGCCTATCCGGCGCATGTCTGGTCGAAGCGGGGCGAGAACCCGGACCCGATGCTGGTGGACGCCATCGGCAAGATCACGCGCATCCTCGTGGTCGCGGTGATCGGGCTGATGATCCTGCGGGTGCTGAACTTCTCGATCGCCAGCCTGCTGGCCTTCGGCGGGGTGGCCGGCATCGCGGTCGGCTTCGCCGCGCAGGGTGTGACCGCCAACCTGTTCGGCGCGCTGGTGGTCTATCTCGACCGGCCGTTCAAGGTGGGCGAGTGGATCGTGCTGCCGGCGCAGAACGTGTTCGGCACGGTCGAGCATATCGGCTGGCGGACCACCACGCTGCGCGGCTTCGACACCCGGCCCTATTACGTGCCGAACCAGATCTTCAATTCGTCGGTGGTGCAGACGCCGCCGCGGATGCAGGCGCGGCAGATCAACACCACGATCTCGATCCGCTACGCCGATTTCGACCGGCTGGCGGCGATCACCGAGGCGTGCCGCGCGCATGTCGACAACCATCCGGACATCGACCAGTCGCTCGGCGCGATGGTGTATTTCGACCAGTACGGCAACCACGCGCTGCAGATCATGATCTGGTGCTTCACCCGCACCGTGGTGTGGAAGGAATCGCTGGCGATCCAGGAGCGGCTGCTGATCGAGCTGGGGCGGATCGTGCGGCAGCACGGGGCGGAGCTGGCGGTGCCGGTCTCGCAGGTGGAGATTACCTCACCGATGCCGGTGCCGGCCGAGCCGCCGCGGCACCCGGCGATGCAGGCGCGGTGAGCCGGGGCCGGGCGGCGGTCAGGCGCGGGGGCGGGTGACGCCGATCATGTCGCCCTCGCGGACGATGGCGGCGAGCGCGGCCTCGGACCAGCCCTCGGTGCCGGCGGGGCGCATCGGCAGCACCATCCAGCGGTAATCGGCCGTGCTGTCGACGACGCGGATGGCGGTGGCCGCCGGCAGTTCGGTGCCCCATTCGGCGATCAGCCCGCGCGGGTCGCGCACCGCGCGAGCGCGGTAGGCGGCGGACTTGAACCAGAAGGGCGGGTAGCCGAGCACCGCGCGGGGGTAGCAGCTGCACAGGGTGCAGACGACGAGGTGGTGGATGCCCGGCGTGTTCTCGACCACGCCGAGCGGCGGCAGGCCGCGCATCGGGATGTCGAGCAGCTCGGCGGCGCGGGCGCCGTCCGCCAGCATCAGCGCCTTGTAGTCCGGGTCGGTCCAGGCCTTGGCGACCATGCGCGCGCCCTGGGCCGGGCCGCCGCCATCGGTGATGCGGATGCGCTCGGCGATTTCATCCGCCGAGGCGATGGATTTCGCGGCGAGCAGCGACCGCAGGCCGGCAAGCAGCGTCGCGCTGTCCGCCTCGCGCCAGGTCATGCGGCCTCCAGCCAGTGTTCGTAGAGCTCGATCAGGATCTCGTCGCCGGCCGGATGCGGCCAGGGATCGGCGGCGGGCCAGAGATCGGCCTGGCGGAAGCGGACGTGATAGAGTGCGACCGGCTTCGCCGGGCGGGCGAAGGCGAGATCCTCCGGATTGGGAAAGTCGCCGAGATGGCGGACGATTTCGCCGGGGCGGCCGCGCACGTAATGCGGCGTGCGGATGTGGCAGCGCCCGCGCGTCTCCGGCCAGTCGAGCCGGACGCGGACCGGGGTGCCGGCGCTCAGCATGGGGTGTCCCGCGCCGCGGCTTCAAGCGCGGCGTCGAGCTCGGCTTCGGCGATCACCCGCTTTTCCAGCAGGATCGCGCAGATCGAGCGGAGCCAGCGCTCGTAATAGCCGAGGCCGAAATACTGCGCCTCGGGCAGGCTCTCGATGCCGCGGCGCAGCTCGTCGACCGACATGACCTTCTTCTGGCCGAGGATCTGGCGGATGGCGTCGACCTCGCGGTCGAAATCGGTGAGCGCGTGGGGCGAGACGTCGACCGGTTCGCACATGAAGCGCGGCGCGCCGCCGAGATCGTGCATGATGGTGGGCGGGGTGTCGTTCATCGGGCGATGGGATCACGGATCGGCGGCGGCGGCAAGCGGATTCGGCGCCGATGCGCCGGCGCGGCGCGGCGGGCGGGCCGGTCGCGCGATCCGGCTTCCGCCGCTGGTCCGCGCCGGATCTCGGGGCGGGATTTCGGGGCGCGAGGTCAGGGCGAGATGTCGTCGAGCCGGCGGGCGCGGGTGCTGATGCCGAACTGCGCGACCAGCGCCGCCAGCGCGAGGAAGCCGCCGATCAGCAGGAACGCCGCCATGACGCCGAGCCGCGGGATGAGCGGGGCGATCGCGATCATGCCGACGCCGCCGCCGAGATGGCCGATGCCGTCGACCAGGGCGAAGCCGGTGGTGCGCGCGCGGGTCGGGTAGTTCTCGACCGACCAGGCGTAGGCGATCGGCACCCAGACGTTGAAGCCGAAGAAGACGATCATCGCGCCGATCACCGAGAGCCACAGCGTCTGCCCGCCCAGCGCGATGAGCACGCCGCCGCCGAGGGTGATGAGGGCCGCCAGCGGCGTCCAGCGCCGGCGCTCCATCCGCTCGCCCCAGACATAGGCGACGATGGCGCAGAGCACGAAGCCGAACGTGCCCATCGCGGTGATCAGCCCGGCCTCGGGCGGCGGGTAACGCAGGGCGGCGAGCAGCGTGGTGAAGCCGGCGGCGAAGGAATAGACCGTGATGTAGGCGAGGAACCACATCACGGTCAGCAGCAGCGTGCGGTTGCGGTAGGTGGCGTTGCGGAAGATCGCGCTGAAGGGCATCGCCTCCTCGCGCCTTGGTGCGGGCGGCAGGCGCTCGGGCAGCGGCGGCAGCGGGAAGATCGCGTGGGCGCGGGCTTCCATGTCGGCGACGACCTGGCCGGCCTCCTCGAGGCGGCCCTGGGCGATGAGCCAGCGCGGCGATTCCGGCAGCTGGAAGCGCAGCAGCACGCCGACCAGCGCGAGGGCCGCGCCGATGAGATACATCACGCGCCAGCCATCCGGAAAACCCTTGCCGGCGAGGGCGAAGGGCAGGCCGAGCGGCAGCGGCGTGGGCGGCGTGGTCAGCCAGAGGCCGAGCCAGATGCCGGCCACCGCGCCGAGGGCGGAGAAGATGAAGATCATCGAGGTGTAGCGGGCGCGGCCGCCGGCCGGGGCGAGTTCGCCGATATAGGTGTTGACGATGGCGAGGTCGGCGCCGATGCCGACGCCGGTGAAGGCGCGCGCGGCGACGAAGGTGCCGTAGGACTGCACGATGGCGGTGAGCGCCGAGCCGATGCCGGTGAGGATCATCGTCACCAGCAGCAGGTCGCGCCGCCCCATCCGGTCGGCCAGCGGGCTGAGGACCAGCGTGCCGACCACGTAGCCGGCGAGATTGAGCAGCACCGGCAGGCCGATATAGGCGCCCGATTTCGCCGGCGTGCAGCCCGGCACCAGCGCCATGCAGGTCTGGATGAAGGAGACGTTGATGTCGAAGATATCGTAGAAGGTGAAGAGAAACCCGATGCCGATCACCAGCGCGTAGAGCCTGGGCAGGGTCCAGTTCGGGATCCGGTCGAGCCGCGCGAGCAGGAGCCCCGCGGTATTGTCGGTGGCGGTCATGGTTCCTCCCGGTGTTTATCGGGCGCCCGGTCTTGCGCCGGGCCGGCGGAAAGGGTGCAGTGCAAGTGAAACGAAAGTCAACCGCGCGGCGCGGGGCTCCGCCGCAGGAGGATTGCATCGAATGGCGGACGGGACGGGAGAAAAAATTGGGCTTCACGCCGGCAGCGGCAGCGTGACGGCGTGCCGGAGAGACGGCCGATGACGCTGGTCGTCTCCTGGGTGGAGAGTGCCAATACGGCGGGGGCGGCGTTTCCGCTCAACAACCTGCCCTGCGGCGTGTTCTCGACCGCGGGCACGGGGCCGCGCTGCGGGGTGGCGATCGGCGATGCGATCCTCGATGTCGCGGCGCTGGAGCGCGAGGGGGTGCTCGATCTCGCGGGGGCGCCGCTGTTCGCCGAGCCGGCGTGGAACGCGGCGATGGCGGCGGGGCCGCGGACCTGGCGGGCGCTGCGGGGGCGGCTCGCCGGATTGCTCGCGGCGGGATCGCCCCTGCGCGACGCGGTGGCGCCGCACCTGGTGGCGCAGCGGGACGCGCGCCTGCATCTGCC
>NZ_AFPR01000142.1:0-3485 GCF_000219295.1 Acidiphilium sp. PM | reverse complement strand
CTGGGCCGGATGTTGCGGCCGGCGCGATCGAAGAGCGACAGGCCGAGCGCGGTCTCGATCGCGCGGATGAGCTGGCTGAGGGCCGGCTGGCTGATGCCGAGGCGTTCGGCGGCATGGCCGAAATGACCCGCATCCGCCGCGGCGACAAAGGCGCGCCAGTGGCGCAGTTCGACCTGCATCGGCGTTTCCGGCCCCGCGTGAAGACAACGGGAACAGCGTATGCGCCGGGGCGGGTGCTGGCAAACCCGGCTCGGGGCGCACGGTCATGCGGGCCCGCTACCTGCCCTGGTGTCCTGCCCCTGAAATTCGTGGGTCAATTCCAGGGACAAGCAGGCCGCCAAACCGTCGTTTTTTCTGGTGTCCCGAATCTGAAATCCATCAGGATCGGAACGTGCTCTAGCGGCCGAAGCGGCGGTCGCGGCGCTGGAAGGCGCGGATCGCCCGCAGGTAGTCGATCCGCCGGAAGGCGGGCCAGGTGGCGTCGCAGAAATGCAGCTCGCTGTGCACGCTCTGCCAGAGCATGAAGCCGGAGAGGCGGATCTCGCCGCTGGTGCGGATGATCAGGTCGGGGTCCGGCATCCCGCCGAGATAGAGATGCCGGCGGATCGCCTCCGGGCTCACCGCGGCGGCGGCGGCGGCGCAGTCCATGCCGGCCCCGGCGCATTCGGCGAGCAGGGCGCGCACCGCATCGGCGATCTCCTCGCGCCCGCCATAGCCGATCGCGAGCGTGACCGTCATGCCGTCATTGCCGCTGGTGGCGTCCTCGGCGGCGTCGATCGCGGCGAGCAGGGCGGGGGGCAGGATGTCGCGCCGGCCGATCGCGGCGAGGCGGACGCCGCGGCTGCGGATGTGCGGATCGGCGACGAGCGCGCGCATCTTGGCCTCGACGGCGCCGAGAATGCCGCCGACCTCCGCCTCCGGCCGGCCGAGATTGGCCGGCGAGAAGACCCAGAGCGTGATCATCGGAATGCCGAGCTCGGCGCTCCAGGCGAGGATCTCGTCGAGCTTGGCGGCGCCGAGGCGGTAGATCTCGCCCGGGTCGCTCAGCCCGGCGAGGCGGGCGTGGCGGCGGTTACCATCGAGGATGATGCCGACATGGCGCGGCAGCGGCCCCGCCGCCACCTCGCGGGCGAGCCGCCTCTCGTACAGGCGATAGACCAGGCGCCACACAACGCGCCTTGCGGCCTCGGACAGTCTGGGGCGGCGGGATGCGGCCGCGCGCGGCGCGCCGGCCTGTTCGGCGAACATGCCGTCTTGTGGCCCCCGCGCCGCCGCAATGCAAGCCGCCGTCTGCGGCTATTCGGCGGCGATCGCCCCCGGCCCGGCGCGGCGGTGGCGCAGGCAGATATGGCCGACCGCCAGCGCCACAGCGACGGTGAGCATCGCCGCGACGGCCGGCGTGCCGAACCCGAGGCCGCTGCTGCTCACCGGCTTGTCGAACCAGTCCGCGAAGGAGGCGCCCATCGGCCGGGTCAGGATATAGGCGGTCCAGAACGCCGCGACCTCGTTCAGCCCGAACAGCCGCCGGGCGAGGCCGGGCACCGCGAACAGGGCGGTGAACAGGATGGCGGAGTTCAGGTAGCCGAGGCCGAAGGTCGATGCCGTGAGGTCGCCGGCGGCGGTGCCGAGGGCGAAGGTGGCGATCACGGTGGCCCAGTAGAACGCCTCGCGCCGCGGGGTGGCGACGGTGTGGATCGACAGCGTGCGTTCCGACAGGCTCCAGGCGCCGAGGATCACCACGAGGCTCGCGGCGAACATCCCGGTCGATACCGGATAGGGCACGCCGAGGACGACATGGATGACATCCGCCACCATCGTGCCGAAAATGCTGACCATCACGACCAGCAGCCAGTAGATCGCCGGCACGTAGCGCCGGGTCGCGAATTGCAGGGCGAGGGCGGCGAGAAAGCCGAGCCCGCCGCCGATCACCGCGAGATAGGGATTGGTGTGGAAGACCAGGAAGTCGGAAGTGGCCTCGCCCATCGCGGTGGAGAGGATCTTCGCGACCCAGAACGCCAGCGTGATCTGCGGCACCTTGGCGCCGTAATAGCGCCGCTCGTCCATGCGCATGAAAGTCCTGGCCCAGCCCACTGCCGATGGTCTCCCCTTCCCCGTTGCCGACCCGTCCGGAATGGCGGCCCCGCCGCATGACTGCAACCCCGCGCCGCGGAATGTGAACGCCCGCCGGCGGATTGACTTTTCCGCCGGGGACGGGAAGCTGCCGCGCGGCGCGAACCCAAGCCGGGGACCGCCGCCGCCGGACCGCATCTCTGCGCCGGCGCAACCAGCAGCCTGGGAACGACCATGACCGAGACGCAGACGAGACCGCGATACAGGGGTGTGTTCCCCGTGGTGCCGACGATTTTCGACGAGTCGGGGCGGCTCGATCTCGACGGCCAGTGCCGCGCCGTGGATTTCATGATCGATGCCGGCTCGGACGGGCTGTGCCTGCTCGCCAATTTCTCCGAGCAGTTCGTCCTCGGCGATGACGAGCGCGAGATCCTGATGAAGCGGATGCTCGAACACGTCGCCGGCCGCGTGCCGGTGATCGTGACGACGAGCCATTTCAGCACCGATATCTGCATCGAGCGCAGCCGCCGCGCCGAGGCGATGGGGGCGGCGATGGTCATGGTGATGCCGCCCTATCACGGTGCGACGATCCGCGTCGGCGCCGCCGGGCTGTGGGATTTCTTCCGCCGCCTGTCGGATGCGATCCGCATCCCGGTGATGATCCAGGACGCCCCCGTGGCCGGCACGCCGCTGCCGGCCGAGCTGCTCGCGCAGATGGCGCGCGAGATCGCGCAGATCGCCTATTTCAAGATCGAGACGCCGCAGGCGGCGGCCAAGCTGCGCAGCCTGATCGAGCTCGGCGGCGCCGCGATCGAGGGGCCGTGGGACGGCGAGGAGGCGATCACCCTGCTCGCCGATCTCGACGCGGGGGCCACCGGCGCGATGACCGGCGGCGGCTATCCCGACCTGATCGGCCCCATCGTGCACGCCTATCTCGCCGGCCGGCGCGACGAGGCGGTGGCCGGCTACGAGCGCATCCTGCCGCTGATCAACTACGAGAACCGCCAGTGCGGGCTGATCGCCGCGAAGGCGCTGATGCGCGAAGGCGGGGTGATCCGCAGCGAGGCGGTGCGCCATCCCCTCGCGCCGCTCCATCCGGCGACGCGCGACGGGCTGCTGGAAATCGCCAGGCGGCTCGATCCGCTGGTCCTGCGCTGGGGCTGAGGGCCGCGCTCTCCGGCAACCGGCTGGCAACCTTGTGAACCCGCCGGCATTGACTTGGCGCGCCGGCCCGCTCACTGCCTCGGCTCGTTTTCCCGCGATCCGCACGGGGCGATTTGCACGAAGACATTGCATGGCACGGCACGAACGGAGGTATTGCGGTTGATCGGGCCCGCCGGCCATGCGCCCGGCCCGCGGCATCGCGGACTTTTGCCCGCGCTGCGGCGGGTCGCCCCGCTGCTCGCCCTGGCGCT
>NZ_AFPR01000143.1:0-3571 GCF_000219295.1 Acidiphilium sp. PM | reverse complement strand
GCGCGAGCAGCCGGTCAGCGGCGAGGTGGCGGCCGATGGCGAGCGGGTCCGCGCCGAGATCGAAGACCCGGCGGATGCGGCCGACCAGCGTCGCCAGCGCCGCCACGGCGGGAAATCGGATCGTCGCCCGCAGCCCGCAGGCCTGCGCGTCATGCGCGATGCTGACCGTCCCCCGCGCGCCGCCGAGCGCGACGCTGCGGTGGTATCGCCCGGCATCGTCCATCCGTTCGACCTGGTCGATCGCCCGCGCGGCGAGGAAATCCGCCATCGCCGCCCAGTCATAGGGCGGCGCGTAGGGCAGGGTGAGGGTGATGCCCGACGGTTCTGCCGCCGCTACCTGTCCCGCGCGGCGCAGCGCGCCCGGCGCGCTGCCATAGAGCGCGCGGAAGGTCGCGTTGAAGCGGCGCACGCTGCCGAAGCCGGCGGCGAGCGCCACGTCGGCCAGCGGCATCGCGGTTTCGGTGAGCAGTTGCCGGGCGAACAGCACCCGCCTTGTCTGCGCCACGGCGACCGGCGAGGCGCCGAGATGCTGGCGGAACAGCCGCCGCAACTGCCGCTCGCCGAGGCCGAGCCGGAAGGCCAGCGTGTCGACCGCCGCGCCGTCGAGCCCGCCCTCGGCGATCAGCGCGAGGGCGCGGCTGACGGTGTTCGACGTGCCCCGCCAGGCGGCGAGATCGGGCGAGGATTCCGGCCGGCAGCGCAGGCAGGAGCGGAACCCGGCGGCCTCGGCGGCGGCGGCGGAGCCGAAGAAGCGGACATTCTCGCGCCGCGGCGTGCGCGCCGGGCAGACCGGCCGGCAATAGATTCCGGTGGTGCGCACGCCGGTGAAGAAGCGCCCGTCGAACCGGGCGTCGCGCGTGGCGAGGGCGCGGTAGCAGGCATCGGGGTCGAGTTCCATGAGCGCATCATGGCACGGCGGGACGCCGGATGCTCGCCGTTTTCGGACATGATGGCCCGGCGGACCGCCGTTTCCGGACGCCCCGGCCAGGACGCCCGGCCGGCCGCCTCAGTGCGACAGATGCGCGCTGTAGAAGTATTTGGCGTAGGTCGGGTTCGACGCCTCGGCCGTCGTGACCGTGATATTGGCGAGCCGCTTCGAGGCGGGCACCTGCGCGCTCTTTCCGGTCAGGATGTCATAGGCGTATTTCACGCCGAGGCGGCCTTCCTCGGCCGGGCGCTGGACGATCAGGGTGCTGATCACCCCCTGCTTGAGCAGCTTCACCTCGCCCGGCTCGGCGTCGTAGCCAACGACATCCACCTTGCCCTTCTTGCCGGCGGCGACCACCGCCTTGCCGACGCCCTCGCCGGAGAACACGTTGGTGGCGAAGATGCCCTTGAGGTGCGGATACTTGAGCAGCAGCAGCTGGGCTTCGGTGAAGGCCTTGGTCGGGCTGTCGTCATCGTATTCGATGGCGACGACCTTCATGCCCTTGTAGTGCTTCATCTGCGCGAGGAAGCCCTTCTGGCGCGCATCGGTCGTCGAGATGCCGGGCTTGACGTTGATCACCGCGACATCGCCCTTCCCGTGCGCGAAGCCGGCGATCGCCCGCGCCGCCGAGGCGCCGCCCTGGACGTTGTTCGACGTGATCCGGCTTTTCAGGATCGCGGTATCGCTGATCGTGGTGTCGACCGAGATCACCGGAATGCCGGCGGCGATGAACTGCCTGATCGGGTTGATCAGCGCCTTCTCGTTGGTCGGCGCCACGAGCAGGGCGGCCGGGTGCTTGGCGAGCAGCGCCTGCAGCACCGGGATCTGCGTCTCCGGCGAGAAGCTGCTGCCGCCCTGCCAGATCAGGTGCAGGCCGAGCTTCTTCGCTTCCGCCGCCGCCCCATGCTGCATCGTGATGTAGAACGGATCGGTGGTGATGCCCGGCACCAGCGCGATCGTCTTGCCCCCCGCCCGGGCCGCGCCGCCGGCCAGCGCGAGGCCGCCGGCGATGCCGAGCGCCAGCGTGGCGCCGCGGCGGGAAATCCGTTGTCTGCGTGTTGTGGCCATGATGTCCTCCCCTTTGCCGCCGGGTTCGCGGCGGCCGTTTCCGGTCAGATCGACTCCAGCAGCCTGTCGCGAAGCTGGTCCATGGCGACGGCCAGGATCAGGATCGCGCCGACGGCCACCTGCTGCCAGAACGGCTGCACGCCGATCAGGATCAGCCCGGTGACCATGACCGTGATCACGAAGCCGCCGACCACGGTTCCAAGGATGGTGCCGCGACCGCCGAACAGGCTGGCGCCGCCGATGACGACGGCGGTGATCGCGTCGAGTTCGTCGTTCGCGCCGGCCTGGACCGAGGCCGAGGCGAAGCGCGCCATCACCATCAGCCCGGCGACGGCGGCAAGAAATCCCGCCAGCGTGTAGATCCTCACCAGATGCCGCCGCACGTCGATGCCGGCGCGCCCCGCCCCCAGCGGGTTCGAGCCCACCGCGTAGGTCCGCAGCCCGAAGCGGGTCTGCGCCAGCACCACCGCGCAGATGATGCAGAACACCGCGGCGACCAGCACGGTGACCGGCATCCACCCGCCGATCGCGAAGGAGCCGGCGGTGCCGACGATGTCCGGAATCGTGCCGACATTGCGCCCGCCATTGAGCAGGTAGATCCCGCCGGTGCAGATCGACAGCATGCCGAGCGTGACGACGAAGGGGGTGAGCCGCAGCCGGGTGATCAGCGTGCCGTTCACCCAGCCGACCAGCGCGCCGCTCGCCAGTGCCGCGGCGATGCCGGCGGCGATGGTCACGCCATTCGCCGCATGGGCGTGGATCAGCGCGCGCATGACCAGGCCGCCGACCATGCCGGAGAGGCCGAGGATGGCGCCGACCGAGAGATCGATGCCGCCGGTGATGATCACGAAGGTCTCGCCAAGCCCGAGCAGCAGGTATTCGACCGCGAATTGCGAGGTGGCGAGCCAGCTCGCGCGGCTGAAGAAATCCGGACTCGCGATCCCGAACACGGCGATGAGCGCGAGCAGGATGAACAGCGTCCAGATCTCGCCGTGCCGGGAGAGGAATTCGAGCAGCGCGCGCGAGCCGCCCCGCGCATCCGGCGCCACGACCGCCGCCTCCGCGCCGCGCGGCGGGTTCGACGGGCCGCTCACGGCGCGCTCCCCGCCGCATCCGCGCTCGCCAGGCCGGCGCCGGTGATGCAGGCGATCGTGTCCTCGATCGTCATCGACCGCGCGTCCCGGTCGGCCACCTTGCGGCCGCGGAACAGCACCACGATCCGGTCGCACAGCGCATGGACCTGCGGCATGTTGTGGCTGACCAGGATGACGGGAATGCCCTGGTCGCGCACGGCGGCGATGAGTTCGCCGACCTTGGCCTGCTGCTCGACGCCGAGGGCCGCGGTGGGTTCGTCCAGCAGCAGCAGGCGCGACCCCCAGATCAGCCCGCGCGCGACCGCGACGGCCTGGCGCTGGCCGCCGGACAGCGCGCGGCAGGGCGTGCGGACCGAGCCGATGCGGATGCCGGTGCGCCGCAATCCGCCGAGCGCGGTCTCCCGCATCGCCGCCTTGTCGAGAAAGCCGAGGCGCCCGAGCAGGCCGGGCCGCAGCCTTTCGCGGCCGAGAAAGACATTGG
>NZ_AFPR01000144.1:0-6056 GCF_000219295.1 Acidiphilium sp. PM | reverse complement strand
CCGTCGAAGGGTTCGGCGACCTGCTCCGCCACCGCGCCATCCGCGCCGCCGCCCGCGAACTGCCGCCCTCCGCGGTGCTCGATGTCGCCCCCGACCGGGCCGCCGTCCATGCCGCCCTTTCTCTCGCCCGCAATGGTGGCCGCACCGCCCTGCCGCAGGATGCCGGCTTCGCCATTCTGCGGGCCTATGGCATCGAAACCGCCGCAACACGCATCGTCGACACGCCGGAACATGTGGCGGCGGCGGCCTCGTCGCTCGGCTTTCCGGTGGTGGTGAAGGTCTCCCACCCCGATCTCGCGCGGCGCCGCCCCGAAGGCAGCGTCTCGCTTGACCTACCGGACGCCGCTTCCGCCAGCGCGGCCGCCACGCTGATCACCGCCCGCCTGCGCCGCAGGGGCGAATTTCCCGAGGGGGCGCGCTTCCTCGTCCAGCGCCAGCTTCCTCGCGCCCGAGAGCTGCGCATCCTGGTCGGCGAGCAGCCCTTCGTCGGCCCCACCATCGGCTTCGGCCCCGGTGGTGGCGACGCCGCCGATACCTCACGCCTCGCCTTCGATCTCCCGCCCCTCAACCTGAAACTGGCCGAGGGACTGATCCTCCGCGCCGGCGGCAACGCGCTGCTGCGCCCCGCCCGCGGCCTGGACGAGGCGGATCGCGCCGCGGTCGCCGGCACCCTGGTCCGCATCAGCCAGCTCGTCGTCGACTGGCCGGAAATCGAGCGCCTGGAAATCGACCCGCTCTTCGCCACCGGCGCCGGCGTCATCGCCGCCAATGTGCGGATCACGCTGCACGCGCCCGGCGAGCGTCGCCAGCCGCTGCCGATCACGCCCTATCCCGCCCATCTCGCCCACACGATGACGCTGAAAGGCAGGGGCTTCCAGATCCGCCCGATCCGCCCGGAAGACGCCGCCGCCCATCAGCGCCTGTTCTCCCGCCTCACGCCGGAGGATGTCCGCTTCCGGTTCTTCTCTGCCGTGCGCCAGCTTACGCCCGAGCAGGTGGTCCGCCTCACCGAGGTCGATTACGGCCGCGAACTCGCCCTGATCGCAGTCGAAACCGCCACCGGCGAGACAGTCGGCGTCGCCCGCCTGGTCCGCTCCGATACCGACGGCACCGAGGGCGAGTTCGCCGTCCTCGTCGAGGGTGCGGCGAAGGGCGTCGGCCTCGGCTCGGCGCTGATGCGCGACCTGATTGACTGGGCGCGCGACGAGGGTGTTGTCGACATCATCGGTCAGGTTCTGGCCGACAACCACCCGATGCTCGCCTTCATCCGTCATCTCGGCTTCGCGATCGCCCATGTTCCCGGCGAGGAGGATGTCGTGGAAGCAAGGCTGCGTCTCACGTGATCGCGCGGGCTTGCCGCCGGTCCGCTTATCGCGTTGATGGAGGCCATGAGCGACATCGCCCGCCCGTCATCGCCGGTCTCCGGCTTCCTGTCACGTCCGAACGCCCCGGTCCTCGTCCTGCTTTCGGTGACCGTGATCTGGGGCTGGACGTTCCTGCTCACCCGCCTGTCGCTGCCCTTCATCGGGCCGTATGCCTTTGTCGGCTGGCGCTTCGGCGTTGCCGCACTCGCCGTCGTGCTCGTCACCCGCCCGCATCCGGCGAGCTTCACCCGGATGGAGATCACCGGCGGCATCACCATCGGTCTTGTTCTCTTCCTCGGCTACGGTCTGCAGGCGGACGGGCTGCGCACCGTGGCGAGCGGCGAATCCGCCTTCCTTACCGCGCTCTACGTGCCGATGGTCCCGCTGCTCGAATTCCTGATCTTTCGCCGCCGTCCCGGCCTGTTCGCGACAGCTGGCCTCGTGCTCGCCTTCGCCGGCCTCGTCCTGGTCTCGGGCATGACCGGCCTGTCGCTCGCCTTCGACCGCGGCCAGTGGCTCACCCTCGGCGGCGCGCTGGGGGCGGCGCTCGAAATCGTGCTGATCGGCCATAGCGCGCTCACCGCCGATCCGCGCCGTATCGCCATCGTCCAGCTTGCCACCGTCAGTGTGATTTCCTTCGCCGTCGAGGCGGTGCGCGGCGGCATCATGATCACCACCCGTGCCTTTCCCTTCGCGGCGATGACCGGCATGGGCCTCGCCACCGCCTTCGTCCTGGTCGCGCAGAACTGGGCGCAGCGCAGCATCCCGGCCAACCGGGCGACGCTGATCTACACGCTGGAGCCGGTCTGGGCCGGGCTTGTGGGTGCTGCCTTTGGCGAGATATTTGCCCCTGCCCAGGTGCTCGGCGGCGTGCTGATCATCGCCAGCGTGGTGCTCAGCCAGTGGAAATCCTGAAGCCGCGCCCCGTAAGCGCAAAAACCCGGCACCGCGCGGCGCCGGGTCTTCCCTTGAAAGTCAAGCCTCAGCGCGTCGGCGTCGGCGGGTTGGTGGAATAGTCGTAGAAGCCGCGCCCGGTCTTGCGGCCAAGCCAGCCAGCCTCGACATAGTTCACCAGCAGCGGGCAGGGGCGATACTTGTCCTCGCCGAGCCCGGCATGCAGCACGCGCATCACTTCCAGCGCGACATCGAGCCCGACCAGATCGCACAGCGTCAGCGGCCCCATCGGATGCCCGGCACCGAGCTTCATGCCGTTGTCGATCGAGACCACGTCGCCGATCCCCTCGTGCAGCGCGAAGATCGCCTCGTTGAGCATCGGCACCAGGATGCGGTTGACGATGAAGCCCGGCATGTCCTGTGCTGCGATGGTGATCTTGCCCATCCGCTTTGCCAGGTCTTCGACCGCGGCAACCGTCGCATCCGTCGTCTCCAGCCCGCTTATCACCTCGACGAGCTTCATCATCGGCACCGGGTTGAAGAAATGCATGCCGACGAACCGCTCCGCGATCCCCGACGCCCGGCCGAGCTTCGTGATCGAAATCGACGAGGTGTTCGAGGCGAGGATCGCGTGCGGCGCGAGATGCGGGATCACCTGGGCATAGACCGCGCGCTTGATCTCCTCGCGCTCCGGCACCGCCTCGATCACCATGTCGCATTTCGCAAAAGCGTCATGCGTGGTCATGGGCGAGACGTGGGCGAGGGCGGCTGCCTCGGCCGCCGCGTCGATCGTGCCCTTCTGCACCTGGCGCTCGAGGTTCTTCCGCATGGTCGCCATGCTCTTCTCCAGCACCGCCTGCGCGGTGTCGACGAGCACGACATCGAGCCCGGACAGGGCGGCGACATGCGCGATGCCGTTGCCCATCGCGCCCGCGCCGAGCACGCCGAGAGTCCTGATCTCCATCTACTTTTCCTTCCGCCTGAAACACAGGCCGGGCTAGCCTTTATGGCCGCCCGGCGCCTTGATGTCGCTCAAGCCCGAAGGGCTCAGCCGAGCTCCTTCTGCAACTCCGGCAGCACTGTGAACAGGTCGCCCACCAGGCCGTAATCGGCCACCTGGAAGATCGGCGCGTCCTCGTCCTTGTTGATCGCGACGATGACCTTGGAATCCTTCATGCCCGCGAGATGCTGGATCGCGCCGGAAATGCCGACCGCCATGTAGAGGTCGGGGGCGACGATCTTGCCGGTCTGCCCCACCTGGTAGTCGTTCGGCACGAACCCGGCATCGACCGCCGCACGCGAGGCGCCCACCGCGGCCCCCAGCCGGTCGGCGATCGGGTCGAGCAGCTTGCCGAAATTCTCGCCGTTCTGCATGCCGCGCCCGCCGGAAACCACGATCCGCGCCGCCGTCAGCTCCGGCCGCTCGCTCTTCGAAAGCTCGGCGCCGACGAAGCTCGAACCACCGGCGTCGACCCCGACCTCGATCGTCTCGATCGCCGCCGCTCCGCCTTCGGCCGGTGCGGGATCGAAGCTCGCCGCGCGCACGGTGATGAGCTTCTTCGCGTCGGCGGATTTCACCGTTGCCATCGCGTTGCCGGCATAGATCGGGCGGACGAAGGTGTCGGCATCCACCACCCCGGCGATGTCGCTGATCGGCTGCACGTCGAGCAGGGCTGCGGCGCGGGGCATCACGTTCTTGCCGGTAGCGGTGGAGGCGGCGAGGACATGCGTGTAATTGCCGGCGAGTTTCACGATCAGGTCGGCCAGCGGCTCGGCCAGCGCGTGCGCCAGCGCCTTGCTGTCCGCGACCAGCACCTTGTCCACCCCGGCGATCGCGGCGGCTTCCTGCGCTGCGCCCCCCACGTTTTCGCCAGCGACCAGCGCATGCACCGTGCCGAGCTTCGCCGCCGCCGCAACCGCGCTGCGCGCCGGCTGCTTCACATGCGCGCCGTCGTGCTCGATGAGAACCAGAACCTCTGCCATGATCAGATCACCTTCGCTTCGTTGCGCAGTTTCTCGACGAGTTCGGCCACCGAGCCGACCTTGACCCCGGCCTTGCGCTGCGGCGGCTCGGCCACCTTCAGCGTGGTCAGCCGTGGCGCCGGGTCGACGCCGAGATCTTCCGGCTTCACCGTCTCGATCGGCTTCTTGCGCGCTTTCATGATGTTCGGCAGCGAGGCGTAGCGCGGCTCGTTCAGCCGCAGATCCGCCGTCACCACCGCCGGCAGCTTCAGCGCGACCGTCTCCAGCCCGCCATCCACCTCACGCGTCACCGTCACCGTGCCGTCGGCGATCGCGACCTTGCTGGCGAAGGTGCCCTGCGGCCAGCCGAGCAGAGCGGCGAGCATCTGGCCGGTGGCGTTCATGTCGTCGTCGATCGCCTGCTTGCCCATGATCACGAGGTCGGCCTGCTCGCGCGTCACCAGCGCCTTGAGCATCTTCGCCACCGCCAGCGGCTGCAGCTCGGCCTCGGTCTCGACCAGGATGCCCCGGTCGGCCCCCATCGCCAGCGCCGTGCGGATCGTCTCCTGGCAGGCGCTCACCCCCATCGACACCGCGACGATCTCGGTTGCCACGCCCTTTTCCTTGAGCCGCACCGCCTCCTCGACCGCGATTTCGTCGAACGGGTTCATCGACATCTTCACGCCGGCAAGCTCGACCCCGCTGCCATCCGATTTCACCCGGACCTTCACATTGTAATCAACCACACGCTTTACAGGCACCAGCAGCTTCATGGTCACTCCACAGGTTTGGCGTTTCGCGTCGCTGTCGTTTGCTGGATGATCTATGGGGCGTCGTTCGGCAAGTCAATCTTTGCGGACGCTTCCTGACGTTTGCGTCATGGTTTCGCCGGTGCTTCCGGCGGCCCGATGCCGAACAGGTCGCGGATGAATCCCGGCGCCAGTGCAGAAACCGGATTGACCACGACCCTTGGTGCGCCAAATGGCCCGACCACGGTATAGCGCGCGGCGAACAGCCCGCCGCCTTTCTCCGGGCTGAACAGCCGGCCGATCAGCGGAATCCGGCCGGGCAGGGTGTTCAGCGCATAGGCGGGCACGATCGTCCCGGACAGGTCGTAGCGCTTCCGCGCAAGGTCGATCTGCCCCGTGGTGGTGAAGCCGAGCGAGGGCGACCATGCCCGCGCCCCGCCGAGCGTCACCACCTCGCCTGACATGGTGAACGGCGCCACCAGCCGTGTGAAGGCGAGTCCCGGCCCGGAGGTCGCCGCCGGCATGCCGTAGATGGTCAGCGCCTGCAGCACCTTCGCCATCACCGGCACCTCGGTCAGGCGGAAATCGTCGATGCCAAGGCGCCCTTTCGTAAGACCCCCCTGCCGCGTCGCATCGAGCGTGAGCGTGCCGCCGTTCACACCTCCGGTAGCACCCGTCGCCGCCAGCAGCGCCCCCGCATCCGGCGCGTCGAGGCGGATCCGCGTCACCCCGCCGGCGCGGCGATAGGTCAGCCGCCCGGTTTGCCGCGGCCCCTGGACCAGTGTCGCCTCGAGCCCGGTGAGGCGGTCGCCATCCCCGGTCGCGGCGAGTTGCGTCGCGCCGAGTAACGGCGCTGGCGCGGCGTGCAGCCGCAACTGGGCGAACGTTCCATTCAACGCCCAGACCGGGCCGGATGCCGGGCGCGGCGCGGCCGCCGCCGTGCCGGCTTGCGCACGGGCTTGCGCGATCAGCGCGGAAAGATCCAGCGTTCCGCCGGAGAGCGAAATCCGCCAGGGCGCGCCGAGCCGGGCCGGCGGCGCCACCGAGCCGCGCGCCCGCAACTGGCCGAGCCGTGCCATGGCAACGG
>NZ_AFPR01000145.1:0-3808 GCF_000219295.1 Acidiphilium sp. PM | reverse complement strand
GCGCCCGCCAGCGCCGGCCGCCCCGCGTCGTCCACCCGCATCTTCGCGAACAGCGTCAGGCACGGCCCGACATCCCGCCGCCCGAGCCCGAACTTCGCCGCGGCGCTGCGCAGGTTGTCGCGCCCGTTGCGCGCCCCGCCCGCCGTCTCCGGCGTCGACGGCCCGAGGATCGGATCATGCCCCGCGCCGCTATCCGAAATGACCGAGGCCATCACCCGCCCCATGTCCGAAAACAGCACCCGCCCGCCGCCGATCAGCGTCGTCCATTGCAGCTTCGCCGTATCCCCGGCATTGAACCGTTCCGAAACATCGTCGGCATTCCACAGGAAAACCGAAGCCCCCGGAGTGCCGCGCGGGTTCTCCACATGCAGCGCCTCGCCCCGCCGCAGCCGGAGTGCCACATACCACCCCGGCGGAATCACCTCCCGCGAAATCACGTCGCCAGCGCCGATCGCCGGCGGCGCGCCGAGGTCCGGCATCGCTGCCGCCCTCGCCCGCGCCCCCGCCTGCAACGCCTCGTAGCGCGCGCGATACTGCTCCGGCGTCATCGTATCGAGATTGTTCATCATTCCCTCACGCGATGTTAGAGCACTTTCCGATCCTTACGGATCGGATGTAGTGCTCTATCTTGTTGATAATTAGAGCATCTTTATCCGATCAGATGATTCCATCTGATCGGATGATGCTCTAGCGAGGCCGTCCTCGCGGGCGATCGTCCCGGCCGCGGGGTCGTCCCCCGGCCCGTTGCGCGGCGCCCGGCGCCGCACGGGAATGTCATGGGTGATCCGCGCCCCCCGCGCCGGATCGTCGGGCTCCGGCCGCTCGAACACCAGCACCCGCGTGCCCAGCCGGAACGCCTCGCTGATGTCGTGCGTCACCATCACCACGGTCATCCGCGTCTCCTCCCAGAGCCGCCGCATCAGCCCGTGAATATCCGCCCGCGTGCCGGGGTCGAGCGCGCTGAACGGCTCATCCAGCAGCAGCACGCGCGGCTTCAGGATCAGCGCCTGCGCCAGCGCCAGCCGCTGCTGCATCCCGCCCGACAGCTGCGCGGGATAGAGCGACGCCGCATGCCCGAGCCCCACCTCCTCCAGCAGCGTCCGCGCCCGCGCCTCCGCCCGCCGCCGCGCCGCGCCGAACAGCCGCCCGAGCAGCGGTGCCGCCGCGATCTCCAGCGGCAGCACCACGTTGCCGAGCACGCTCAGATGCGGAAACACCGAATAGCGCTGGAACACCACGCCCCGGTCCGCCGTCGGCTCGCCCGGCAGCGCCGCCCCCGCCAGCCGGATCGTGCCGTGGCTCGGCGTCTCCTCGCTCATCAGCATGCGCAGGAACGTCGTCTTGCCGCACCCGGTCGGTCCCACGACCGTCACGAAACTCCCCGCCTCGATCCCGAGGCTGATCCGCTCCAGCACGATCCGCGCGCCATACACCTGCCAGACATCGCGCACCTCGATCAGCCGCGCCGCCGCCCCGCTCACGACCGCGCCGCCCCGGCGAACCACGGGAACGCCTTCGCCTGCACGAGCCGCAACGCCGCGTCGAACACCACCGCCAGCAGCGTGATCCACAGGACATAGGGAATGATGATGTCCATCGCGAAATAGCGCCGCACCAGGAAGATCCGGTAGCCGAGCCCGTCCTGGGCCGCGATCGCCTCGGCCGAGATCAAATACAGCCAGGCCGGCCCGAGCGAGAGCCGCAGGCTGTCGATCAGCCGCGGCGCCATCTGCGGCACCACCACCCGGAGCGCGATCTGCCAGGACGACGCCCCCAGCGTCTGCGCCTTGATCATCTGCGCGCGCGGCAGCTCCTCCACCCGCAGCACCAGGTCGCGCACGATATAGGGCGCCGTGCCGATCACGATCAGCGCCACCTTCGCCGTCTCGCCGATCCCGGCGATGATGAACAGGATCGGCAGCACCGCGAGCGGCGGCACCATCGAGAAGGCGGTGATGAACGGCAGCAGCAGCTTGCGAAGATACGGCACCATGCCGACGAGAATGCCGAGCACGAAGCTGATCGCGGTGGCGATCGCCAGCCCCGACAGGATCCGCCGCAGGCTCGCCAGCGTATCCGCGAGCAGCGGATACTGCCCGGTCGCCATGTCGCGCGTGAGCGCCATCTCCCGCATCCCCGCCGCCATCTGCGCCAGCGTCGGCAACACCTTGTCAGATGGATTGACCTCGTGCCGCATCGTCGAGACGACGATGTAGCCAAGCCCGACCAGCAGGAACGGCAGCAGCATCAGCACCCGTCCGCTGCCGGGCCGGGGATGGCGGTTGATGACGCGCATCGCCCGGCTCAGAGCTCTTTCGCCGCCGCCATCCGCATGAAGTCCGACGTGTAGCGGAACTTGACGTTCCGCTTGTCGCCGAGGATCTTCCCGTCCGGAAACGCGATCCCCACCACGTTGGGCGAGGTCGCGCCCTGGCCCATCAGCCCGTGGCGGAACAGGAAGGTGCGGACATATTCCATCGTCTTCACCAGCTGCGCCGAGCGGGTGAACGCGGCCGCCCCCGCCGGGTCGGCGAACAGATGCGTCGTCTTCAGCTGCGCATCGAAACCCTCGAGGTCGGTGCCCGAAAGTTTCGCCATCGCCGTCCGCGCCGCCTTGCCCTCCGCGCTGTCCGACAGCATGATCCCCAGCGTCTCGTACCACGCCCCGGTCAGCGCCTTCGCGAATTCCGGATGCGCCTTCAGCACATCGGTCCGCACGATGCACAGGTCGAGAATCTCGCCCGGAATCTGCGCCGAGGTGAACACCTCGTGCGCATCGGCATTCTTCATGATCTCCTGCACGATCGGGTTCCACGTCACCACCGCGGTCACCGCCTTTGTCATCCACGCTGCCGCCATGTCAGCGTCGGAGGTGTTGACGATGCGCACGTCCCGCTCGCTCATGTGGTGCTTTTCCAGTCCCCGGTCGAACAGGTATTGCGATACCGAATACTGCACGAGGTTCACCTTCTGCCCCTTCAGGTCGGTGAACTTCGTCTTGTCCTTGAGAATCACGGCATCGTTGCCGTTAGAGTAATCCCCGGTGATGATCGAGGTCGAATCCACCCCGCCCACCGCCGGCACCGCCAGCGTGTCCATGTTGGTGATCGTCAGCGCGTCGAACGCGCCGGCGGTGTACTGGTTGATCGAGGTCGGATAATCCGCGACCTCGATCACCTCGATCTCGATCCCGTACTTGTCCGCCCATTTCTTCACGATCCCCTTGTCCGCCGCCCAGGGCCAGGGCATCCAGCCGACATAGATCGTCCAGGCCAGCTTGAATTTCTTCGCTCCGCCGGCCCGCGCCACAGGCAGGCCCGGCAGCACCGCCGCCGCCGTCGCCGCCCCGGCTCCCGTCTTGATGAATTGCTTGCGTGTCAGCATCGGTCTTCTCCTCACCGTCGATCGCATCGATCGGCGCGAGGGGGCGAACGGAGAAACCGATGCACACCCACGCACCAAAGTCTCTCCCGGGCTTTTGTCCCGCCGTGGACCGCGCGGATGTCTCCCGCGCGGCTGAAGCTCTCGGACCAGCGCCGGATTTTCGATCCGGCCGGAACCCTAGCTCGGCTTTGCTCCTGCAACCGGCGTGCCAGAGGTGAACGCACCGGCAGAATCAAGCGAATAAAATAGGCGGCCGGCGTCGAATCTCCATAAAGTGCAACGAGAATAATCATCAAAAGATGTCAAGATATGCAAATGCGGAGCAAATAATCGGATGACGCCGGCGTAATCCGCCCCTGCGGCACGGGAGCGGAGCAGAAGAAGCAAAAACGGAGCAAAATTCTTGCCCACCCCGGCGCAGGTG
>NZ_AFPR01000146.1:0-2479 GCF_000219295.1 Acidiphilium sp. PM | reverse complement strand
CGCTGATCCCCGGCGCCGCCCCGCACCGGCCGGAGAAGCGCTGGCCGGCGGAAAACTTCGGCGCCCTCGCCGCCGGGCTCGACCTCCCCTCCGTCGTCCTCGGCACCGCGTCCGAAGCCCCGCTCGCCGCCGCCATCGCCGCCCGCGCCCCGCGCACGCTCGACCTCACCGGCCGCACCACGATCCCCCAGCTCGCCGGCACCCTCGCCCGCGCCAGCCTCGCCATCGGCAACGACACCGGCCCGATGCACCTCGCCGCCGCCCTCGGCGTCCGTTCCGTCGTGCTGTTCGGCGGCGCCTCCGATCCCGCGCTGACCGCCCCGCGCGCCCCCGATGGCGGCTGGCCCGCCATCCTCCGCCGCCCCGATCTCGCCGCCCTTTCGGTGGCGGACGTTGCCGCCGCCGCGCAGGATGGGCATAACGACGCGTCATCCCCGCCCTGAAGGAGCACGCAATGCCCGCGATCACCCTGCCCGACGGTTCCGTCCGCGACTATCCGGGCCCCGTCACCGGCACCGAGATCGCCGCCTCCATCGGCCCCGGCCTCGCCAAGGCGGCGCTGGCGATGGAGGTCGACGGCAAGATGATGGACCTCTCCCGCACGCTCGATGCCGATGCGCGCCTCCGCTTCATCACCCGCCGCGACGCCGACTCCCTCGAGCTCATCCGCCACGACGCCGCCCATGTGATGGCCGAGGCGGTGCAGGCCCTCTATCCCGGCACCCAGGTCACCATCGGCCCGGCCATCGAGGGCGGCTTCTATTACGATTTCTTCCGCAACGAGCCCTTCACCCCGGACGATCTGCCGGCGATCGAGGCGAAGATGCGCGAGATCATCGCCGCCAACGCGCCCTTCACCCGCGAGGTCTGGGACCGCGACGAGGCGATCCGCTTCTTCGAGGCCCGCGGCGAGCGCTTCAAGGCCGAGCTGATCCGCGACCTGCCGGCCAGCGAGACCATCACCATCTACCGCCAGGGCGACTGGCTCGATCTCTGCCGCGGCCCGCACATGCGCGGCACCGGCGATATCGGCGGCGCCTTCAAGCTGACCAAGGTCGCCGGCGCCTACTGGCGCGGCGATCACCGCAACCCGATGCTCAGCCGCATCTACGGCACCGCCTGGCGCGACCAGAAGGAGCTGGACGCCCATCTGAAGCAGCTCGAGGAGGCCGAGCGCCGCGACCACCGCAAGATCGGCCGGCAGATGGACCTCTTCCACATGCAGGAGGAAGCCGTCGGCAGCGTGTTCTGGCACGAGAAGGGCTGGCGCCTCTACCGCACGGTGGAAGCCTACATGCGCCGCCGCCAGGAGGAATTCGGCTATATCGAGGTCCGCACCCCGCAGCTGCTCGACCGCAAGCTCTGGGAAGCCTCCGGCCACTGGGACAATTACCGCAGCCACATGTTCATCGCCGAGGTCGAGGACGAGGACAAGGTCCTCGCCGTCAAGCCGATGAACTGCCCCTGCCACGTGCAGATCTTCAATCACGGCCTGCGCTCCTACCGCGAGCTGCCGCTGCGCATGGCCGAGTTCGGCGCCTGCCACCGCTACGAGCCCTCCGGCGCGCTGCACGGCATCATGCGCGTCCGCGCCTTCGCCCAGGACGACGCCCATATCTTCTGCACCGAGGACCAGATCGCCGACGAGACCGTCCGCTTCGTCGAGATGCTCCGCCGCGTCTACGCCGATTTCGGCTTCCCCGAATTCGCGGTGAAATTCGCCGACCGCCCGACCCCGCGCTCCGGGTCTGACGAGGTGTGGGACAAGGCCGAGGCCGCGCTGCGCTCGGCCTGCGAAACCGCCGGCGTCGAATTCACCGTCAATCCCGGCGAGGGCGCCTTCTACGGCCCGAAACTCGAATTCGTCCTCCGCGACGCGATCGGGCGGGACTGGCAATGCGGCACGCTCCAGGTCGATTTCGTCCTCCCCGAGCGGCTCGACGCCTCCTACGTCACCGCCGAGTCCGGCCGCGCCCGCCCGGTGATGCTGCACCGCGCGATCGTGGGCAGTTTCGAGCGCTTCATCGGCATCCTGATCGAGAACTGCGCCGGCCGCTTCCCGCTCTGGCTCGCCCCCACCCAGGCGGCCGTGGCCAGCATCGTCACCGACGCCAACGACTATGCCGAGACGGTCGCGGCGAAACTCAAGGAAGCCGGCCTCGCCGTCGCCACCGACACCCGCAACGAAAAGATCAACGCCAAGGTGCGCGATCTCTCGCTCGCCCTGGTGCCGAACATCCTCGTCGTCGGCCGGCGCGAGGCCGAGCAGCAAACCGTCTCGATCCGCCGCCTCGGCTCCGACAAGCAGGACAGCATGCCCCTCGACGAGGCCATCGCCACCCTCAAGGCAGAAGCCACCCCGCCCGACCTGCGCTAGTTTTTTGCTCCTCCGTTCCTTCGGGCGAAGGCGGCGCCCGAACGGGAGCGGAGCAGAAGAAGCAAAAAGGGAGCAAAATTCTTGCCCACCCCGGCGCAAGTA
>NZ_AFPR01000147.1:0-3943 GCF_000219295.1 Acidiphilium sp. PM | reverse complement strand
CGTCAGCTCCTCGGCCGGGGCGGCGTCGAGCCCCATCGCCCGCCAGGCCTCGCGCTCGGCGGCGAAGGCCGCCCCCTGCCGCGCGCGGAAGGCGGCGATGCTCTCCGCCTCCGCCGCCATCAGCGCCTGCTGCGCCGCGAGCGAGAATGTCGTCTCCTCGATCCGCAGCGGATAGCGCCCGTGCGGAAACGCCGCCCGCGCCTCGGCCAGGTCCCGCGCGTCCACGGGGTAGAACCGCAGCACGTCGAAATGCCGCAGCAGCCAGGGCGTGTCGCCGAACGGCGCCCGCCCGCCGGGATGGCTGTTCCACATCTGCACGGTGCGGCCGAACAGCTGGTAGCCGCCCGGCCCCTCCATGCCATAGACGCAGAGATACGCCCCGCCGATCCCCACCGCGTTCTCCGGCGTCCAGGTCCGCGCCGGGTTGTATTTCGTCGTCACCAGCCGGTGCCGCGGGTCGATCGGGGTGGCCACCGGCGCGCCGAGATACACATCGCCCAGCCCCATCACGAGATAATCGGCGTCGAACACGATCCGCCGCACCGCGTCCTCGGACTCGAGGCCGTTGATCCGCCGGATGAACTCCACATTGTCCGGGCACCAGGGCGCGTCCGGCCGCACCGTCTCCTGATATTTCCGCATCGCCAGCATCACCTGCCCGTCCTTCCAGGACAGCGGCAGATGCACGATGCGCGAGGGCACCGTCATCGCCGCCGGATCGGGCAAATCCGGCTCGATCGCGCGGATCGCCTCCAGCAGCACCTGCGCCCGCACCGCGTCCGGGTCGAAATGCACCTGCAACGAGCGGATTCCCGGCGTGAGATCGACGATCCCCTTCAGCCCCGCCAGCCGCAGCGCCGCCTGCAACGCATGCGCCCGCAGCCGCAGCGCGAAATCCAGCGTCATCGCGCCGAACTCGACCAGCAGGTTCGCATCCCCCTGCCGCCGCACCACCATCGTCTCCGACCGGTGCAGCACCGCCGGGTCGGCGTCGGCGCGGGTGAAATGCACCACATCCCCCGGCCGCACCTGCCCGAGCTTCCACAGATCGCCCGACGCCACCACGCCGGGGCAGACGAACCCGCCGAGCGAGGGCCCGTCCGGCCCGAGCAGGATCGGCATGTCCCCGGTGAAATCCACCGCCCCCACCGCATAGGGCACGTCATGGATGTTGGAGGGATGCAGCCCCGCCTCGCCGCCATCCGCCCGCGCCCAGTCCGGCTTCGGCCCGACCAGCCGCACCCCGGTCCGCGCCGAGTTGTGGTGCACCTCGTAGGAGGCCGAGAACAGGGTCTCGATATCCGCCTCGGTGAAGAAATCCGGCGCCCCGTGCGGCCCGTGGCGCAGCGCGATCTCCCAGCGCGCGGTCAGTTCCGCCGCCTCCGGCGCCGCCGCTTCGCCACGCGCCAGCCCGGCGAAATGCAGCACATCCCCCGCGTTCAGGCAGCCGGTGCCATGCCCGCCGAACCCGCCCAGCGCGAAGGTCGCGGTCGAGCCGAGGAATTCCGCCGCCATGAACCCGCCGCCCACCGCGAGATAGCAGCGCTGCCCCGGCCCCTCGATCGCGCCCAGCGCCAGAACCTGCCCCGCCCGCACCGCGACCACCGCGTCATGCGGCACCCTCGCGCCATCGAGCGTCGCCGCCATCCGCGCCCCGGCGAGCGCGATCTCGGCATCGCCGCGGAAGCGCAGCACCGGCCCGCTCAGCGTGCATTCCAGCACCGAAGTCCCCGGCGGATTGCCGAGCAGCGCATTCGCCCGCGCGGCACTCCGCGCATCCATCGGCCCGCTCGGCGGAATCCCCACCTCCCAGGCGCCAAGCCGCCCCGGCAGGCTCTGCAACGACGATTGCGCCCCCGGCTCCAGCACCGCGATCCCTTCGCCCCGCCAGTCCAGCCGCCCCAGCGTCGCCGTCGTCATCGTCCCGGCGCGGAAATCCGTATCGTCCAGCGCCGCCAGCAGATAGGCGCGGTTGGTCTCGATCCCGGTCACCACCGTCGCCGCCAGCGCCTCCCGCAGCGCCGCGATCGCCGCCGCCCGGTCCGCCCCGCGCCCGATCAGCTTCGCCAGCATCGGATCGTAGAACGGCGTCACCTCGCTCCCCGGCGCGATCCACCCGTCCACCCGCGCGCCCGCGCCATAGCGCAGCGCGGTGATCCGGCCGGTCGAGGGCCGGAACCCCTCCGCCGGGTCCTCCGCATAGAGCCGCGCCTGCACCGCCGCCCCGCGCGGGGTCAGCCCCGCCGGCAGCGCGAACCCGCCGGCGGCGGCACGGATCATCCACTCCACCAGGTCGATGCCGAACACCTCCTCGGTCACCCCGTGCTCGACCTGCAGCCGCGTGTTCACCTCTAGAAAGTAAAATCCTTCCGTCGCCGCGTCGTAGATGAACTCCACCGTCCCGGCCGAGAGATACCGCACCGACCGCGCGAGGCCGCACGCCGCGTCCTCCATCGCCGCCAGCACCGGCGCGGGAATCCCCGGCGGCGGCGTCTCCTCCACGACCTTCTGGTTGCGCCGCTGCAACGAACAATCCCGCGCCCCGAGTGCGATCACCCCGCCCGCGCCGTCGCCGAAGATCTGCACCTCGACATGCCGCGCCGCGGTCACGAACTTCTCCAGATACAGCGCCGCCTCGCCGAAATTCGCCTGCGCCAGCCGGCTGATCCCGGCGAAGCGCGCCCGCAGCTCCGCCTCGTCCGCGCAGGGCGCCATGCCGATCCCGCCGCCGCCCGCCGTGCTCTTCAGCATCACCGGATAGCCGATCTCCGCCGCCGCCTCGGCCGCGTCCTCCACCGAGCCGAGCAGCCCCGAGCCCGGCAGCAGCGGCACGCCCGCGTCCCGCGCCAGCGCCCGCGCCGTGTGCTTCAGCCCGAAGGCGCGCATCTGCTCCGGGCGCGGCCCGATGAACACGATCCCCGCATCCGCCAGCGCCTCGGCGAAATCCGCCCGCTCGGCGAGGAACCCGTAGCCCGGATGCACCGCCTCCGCCCCGCTCGCCCGGCACGCGTCCACGATCGCCCCGACATCGAGATAACTCTCCGAAGCCGCGTTCCCCGCCAGCGCCACGGCATGATCCGCCGCCAGCACCGGCGCGGTGAACCGGTCAGCCGGCGAATGCACCGCGACGGACTCGATCCCCATCCGCTTCAGCGTCCGGCCGATCCGTGCCAGGATCGCCCCCCGGTTGGCGATGAGAACCCTGGAAAACCCGGCCTCCCGCCTCATGGTTCCCACACCACGCAGCGGATCGGCGTCGGCCGGAACCCGTTGCACGGGTTGTTCACCTGCGGGCAGTTCGAAATCAGCACCAGCAGATCCATCTCCGCCCGCAGCTCGACATACCCGCCCGGCGCCGACACCCCGTCATCCACCGTCAGCTCCCCATCCGGCCGGATCGGCACGTTCATGAAAAAGTTCACATTCGAAACGAGATCGCGCTTGTCCATCCCGTATTTCGCGAGCTCCGTCAGGAAATTCTCCCGGCACGCGTGCATGAACCGTGTGGCGTACCCGAACCGCACGGTATTGCTCTCGCACGAGCACGCCCCCGCGCTGGTGTCGTGAAACCCGCAGGTATCGGCGATGATCGTCGCCATCGCCCGCCCCTCGTTCGAGCGCAGCACCGACCCGGCCGAAAGGTCATACCGCCCGCCGGCCCGCGCCTGTGCGGCCAGCGTGTCCTGCGCCGAATAGCGCTCGCCCGGATCGGCGGCGTTATAGAACAGCGCATCCACCGCCTGCTGGCCTTCCAGGTCGATGATCCGCAGCACCTGCCCCGCCTTCAGCGTGGCCGAGAACGGCGCGCGCGCCGGCACCACGACATCGAGGATCGCCGCGTCGAAATGGTGTTCCATCATGCCCTCACGCGAAATAGCGCTCATTGTTCCCGAAGCCGCGCGCGGCCTCCTCCGTCGCGCACCGGCACGGATCGTCCGCCCCC
>NZ_AFPR01000148.1:0-13076 GCF_000219295.1 Acidiphilium sp. PM | reverse complement strand
CGCCGGGTTCGACGCGGAACACCGCGAGGCCGCGCTCCACATGTCCGTCCGGCAGCAGCCGCATCACGCCGTCGGTGCCGGCGAAGCCGGTCGGGTTGGTGAGGACCGCGGTGGTATAGCCGCCCTCATGCGCGGCCAGCACCGCGATCGCCGCGGCGTCGAACGCGACCTTGTCGATCGAGGGCGGCTTGCCGCCGCCATAGGTCGCCTCGAATTTCTGTTCGAAGGGAAGGCCGGCGGCGGGATCGGGCGCGGCATAGAGCGCGCCGCGCAGCGCATCGTGCGTGGCCATCGCCTTCGCCTTGCTGGCCCAGAGCGCCGGGCCGAGCAGCTGCACCTGCGGCGGGCCGGCCTCGTAATAGGGCAGGAAGGTCTGCAGTTCGGCCAGATCCTCGCCGGTCGCGCCGAGCAGGAGCGCATCGAAGGGGGGCGGCGGCACCGGCTCGGTGCGCAGCTTGTCGGCGAGGCGCCGGCCGGCCGCATTGTCCTGGTCGCGGGCGGCGCGGATCCGGGCCATCAGTCCGGCGCCGCGGCTGTCGAATTGCGAGATGCTGCGGGTCGTCGCGTTCAGGCTGGCAAAGGAGGCGGAGTAATAGCCGATGCGCGGTGGCGGCGTGCCGAGACGCGCCGCGGTCTGGCGCAGGGCGGCGGCCATGAGCCGGCCGAACTGGCCTTCCGGCAGGATCGCGGCCGTGCGGGTGCGCCCGCTCTCGATCGCGTAGGACACGACCCGGCTGACCTGCTGGTCCGGCGAGATGCCCATCGGCCAGACGCCGGGTTGCGCGATGCTGTTGTCGTTGGTGAAGGCCAGGACATTGACGCCCGCGGCCTGGGCGATCGGCGCAACGGCCTGGGTCTCGCCCTTGGTGAGCGGGCCGAGGATGAGGCCGGCGCCATCATTGATCGCGGCATGCGCGGCGGCGGCGGCGCCCGAGGGCGTGCCGCCGGTGTTCTCGATGTCGAGTCGCGGCGCGCCATGGGCGGAAAAGGCGAGCTTGACGGATTGCTCGATCGACCGGCCGATCCCGGCATAGGGCCCGCTGAGCGGCACCAGAAGCGCCACGGGGCCGTGCCGCTGGCCCAGATCGGGGCTGGTCATGCCCTGGGCCGTCCCCCCGACGTTCGAGACCGGGGGGGACGTCACGGTGCTGCATCCCGCCAGCGCCAGGGCCGCCAAGGTTGCCAATACCAGTGTCACAGGCGTTAATGTCCGGCGTGACATCCGAAACTCCTTCCTCATCATCCGACGCGCTCTCCCGCCGGCAACCCGATCTTGTGCTGGTTTCCACGCCAATCGGCAACCTCGGCGATCTGTCGCCGCGCGCGGTCGGGGCGCTGCGCGACGCCGACATGATATTGTGCGAGGATACAAGGGTTACAGCGTCCCTGCTGGCCCAGCACGGCATCGTCACGAAACTGCAGTCGTTCCATGATCATAACGAGGAATCGCGGACCGCGTCGCTGATCGCGATGATGCAGGACGGGCGGCGGCTGGCGCTGGTCAGCGATGCCGGCGCGCCGCTGATCGCCGATCCCGGATACCGTCTGGTGCGCGCCGCCATCGAGGCGGGGCTCGCGGTCAGCGCCGTGCCGGGGCCGAATGCCGCGCTCATGGCGCTGGCGCTGTCCGGCCTGCCGCCGCATCCCTTCCTGTTCAATGGCTTCCTGCCGCCGCGCGCGGCCGCTCGGCGCAGCGCGCTGCAGCGGGTGGTCGCCGCCGAGCATGCCGGACTGTCGGCGACGCTGGTCTTCTACGAGGCGCCTCACCGGCTGGCCGCCTGCCTTGAGGACTGTCTGGCCGTGCTTGGCGACCGCCCCGCCGCCGTGGGGCGGGAGCTGACGAAGCGATTCGAGGAGGTGCGGCGCGGCGGGCTCGCGGCGCTCGCGGCGCATTACGCGGCCCATGAGGCGCGCGGCGAGATCACGCTGGTGATCGGGCCGGCGCCGCAGACGAGCGCTTCGGAGGAGGAGCTGGACGAGGCGCTCGGCGAGGCCCTCGCGCGGATGACGATCAGGGATGCCGCGGCCTTCGTGGCGCGGGAACTCGACCTGCCGCGCAAGCAGGTCTATGCGCGCGCGCTCAGCCTGAAGGCGGGCTCACCGTGAGCCGGAGCAGTTCCGGATGGAACAGGTAAGGCACCGCATACAGGATCGCGACACCCAGGTTCACGACGAGCAGCAGGGCGATCGCCTTCCACCAGTTGGTCTTGAGGCCGGTGCGCAGGATGAAGGCCTGCAGCCATAGCATGTAGGCCCCGATCAGGCCGGCGGACATCGCGAGCGCGGCCGGCAGGCCGACGCCCATCGACACCAGCCCGTCATTGACCACCATGGCGGCCGGGATGAGCACGAAGATGATCCAGATCGACCAGTTGAGCGCCGTGCTGGTGGTCAGCCAGCGTTCCCGCCGGCCGAGCCGCCGCGCGGCGAACTCGACGATCACCGGCTGGAGCAGGACGCCGCAGAGGCGGGAGAGCATCAGCGACGCGGCATAGACCCAGTATCCGCGCAGGCCGAGCAGGGCGGCGCCGACCAGCGGAAACGCGATGAGGGGCGCGATCGATGCGGAAAACGCGGCCGGGGTGTTGCGGAATTCCCGGAACGCCTCGACCCGCCCGAGTGCCAGGCCGACCAGACCGCGCAGCGTGCCGAGGACCGAGGTGGCGAAGCCGTCGTTGCCGTTCATCGGAACACGCGGTCCAGGATCCGGCCGTAGATTTCGGCCAGCGCGCGCAACTCGCTCACCGGCACGGCCTCGTCCACCCGGTGCATCGAGGTGCCGACCAGGCCGAATTCGGCGACGGGGCAGTGCGCGGCGATGAAGCGGGCATCCGACGTGCCGCCGCCGGTGTCGAGCTTCGGCGTGATGCCGGTCACCGCCGCCACCGCCTCGCTGAACAGCGTGGTCACGGGGCCGGGTTCGGTCAGGAAGGCCTCGCCGCTGATGCCGATGTCGCAGGCGGCGCCGGGGGCGTGGCGGGCCACGGTATCGCGGATCCAGGCGGCGAGATCGGGGCCGGTGTGGCGGTCGTTGAAACGGATGTTCAGCCGGGCCGAGGCGCTCGCCGGGATCACGTTGCCGGCCTTGTTTCCGGTATCGACGCTGGTGATCTGCAGCGATGAGGGCTCGAACCACGCGGTTCCCTCGTCCAGCGTCGTGGCGCGCAGGGCTTCGAGTGCCGGAATCAGGCGATGGAGCGGATTGTCGGCCAGATGGGGATAGGCGACATGGCCTTGCACGCCGCGAACCGTCACATGCGCCGAAATCGAGCCGCGCCGGCCGATCTTGATCGTGTCGCCGAGCCGGGCGCGGCAGGTCGGCTCGCCGACCAGGCAGAATTCCGGCAGGGAACCGGAGGCGGCGAGATGGTCGAGAATGCGCCGGGTGCCGTCCACGGCATCGCCTTCCTCATCGCCGGTGATGAGGAGCGAGATCGTGCCTGCATGATTTGCCGGGCGGGCGGCGAGGGCGGCGACGAAGGCGGCGATGGCGCCCTTCATGTCGACCGCGCCGCGTCCGAACAGCAGGCCGTCCTCGATGACGGCCGCGAAGGGGTCGTGGCGCCACCCCTCGCCCGGCGGCACGACGTCGGTATGGCCGGCAAAGCCGAAATGCGGGCTGCCTGAGCCGCGGCGTGCGACGAGGTTGCTCACCTCGCCGAAGCGCAGCCATTCGATCGAGAAACCCAGGGCGTCCAGCGCCCTCGCGAGAACGGTCTGGGCGCCATCGTCCTCGGGGGTGACCGAGCGGCTGCGCAGCAGGTCCCGCGCGAGGGGAACGGGATCGGCCTCGGTCACGCCCGCAGCAACTCGTTGATCGCGGTCTTCGACCGTGTCTGGGTGTCGACCCGCTTGACGATCACGGCGCAGGCGAGGGACGGGCCCGGAGTTCCGTCCGGCAGCGGCTTGCCGGGCATGGTGCCCGGCACGACGACGGAATAGGCCGGCACGCGGCCATAGATCACTTCGCCGGTCGTCCGGTCGACGATTCGGGTGGAGGCGCCGAGGAACACGCCCATGGAGAGCACGGCGCCGCGCTCCACGATCACGCCTTCGGCAACTTCGGAGCGGGCGCCGATGAAGCAGTCGTCCTCGATGATCACGGGGTTGGCCTGCAGCGGCTCGAGCACGCCGCCGATTCCCACGCCGCCGCTGATGTGGCAGTTGCGGCCAACCTGCGCGCAGGAGCCCACCGTGGACCAGGTATCGATCATCGTGTCCTCGCCGACCCGGGCGCCGACATTGATGAAACAGGGCATCAGCACGGTATTGCGGCCGACATGCGCCGAATGGCGGACGACGGCGCCCGGCACCGCGCGGATGCCGGCGGCGGCGAAGCGCGCATCGTCCCAGTCGCCGAACTTCATCGGGACCTTGTCGAACACGGGCGCGCCGCCGGCGCCCGGCATGGTGCGGTTGGGCAGCAGGCGGAAGGACATGAGGATCGCCTGCTTGAGCCATTGATGGACGACCCAGCCGCCCGGGCCGGGCTCGGCAACCCTCAGTTCGCCCCGATCGAGACGGGCGAGCGCATCGCTGACGGCCTCCCGGTCGGATCCCTGATAGGCCGGACTGAGCTGGTCGCGGCGTTCCCAGGCGGCGGTGACGGCGGCGGCGAGTTGCGTGTGGTCCATCGGCAGGCGTTCCGTATCTTGTGTGGGCGCGACCATGCTGAGCAGGGTCGCGCCTGTCAATCCGGTGGTAATCCGTTGTTTACCTGATCCTGCGAAAACGCATCCATGACGAATCGGGCAGATTTTTCGACGGACTCGTATGCGAATGCCGGTTCGGCAGGCGGCGGAAATGCGGAGCGCTTCGACCGCCTGGTGCGCATGATCGAAAGCCTGGCCGGATTGCCGGATGCGACGACCGCCGGCTCGGCCGCCTGCGCCCTGCTGGCGGCGGAATTCGCCGATTCGGGCGTCTGTGTTGTCGCTCGTCCGGTCCCGCCGCTGACGGGAGCCGAGACCGTTCTGGCCGATTACCCCTACGGCATTGGCCTTGCCGACATGCCGGGGGGCGAATCGATCACCATTCCGGTCGATCTCGGCAACGTGACGGCCGGACGATCGGTCAGCGCCGCGCTCCTGGCATGGCGCAGCCCGGGAGACAGGCGGTTCACCGCAGCGGAAACGGAACTTCTGACCGCGATCGGCCCGCATCTGCGCACGCTCGTCGTGCGCCTGCTCGATGTCGCCGGTGGTGGCAAGCGTAATGCGCTCGACCCCGAAACGGGCTTGTGGCCGTTGCCGAGCTTTCTTGCGCAGGCCGATCGGCGGTTTGACCGGCTCGATATCGAGGAGCGGGTTGGCACCATGTTCGCCATTGGCTGGGTAAAGTCGGGCGGCGCGACCGGCTCCGAGGCGTCGTCGGCGGTCATTCGCGAATCGGCCGAAACGCTGCGTGACATGCTGCGGCCGAGCGACCTGATCGGCCGGATCGGGCCGACCCGGCTTGCCGCCTGGTGTGACGGCGTCGATCACCTGATTGCGGCCGAGCGAGGCGACCGGATCGTGGCAAGGCTTGATGCGATGCTGGCCGGCACCGGCCGTCATGCGGCCATCGGCATCGCGTCGCGCTGGGCGCGTTCGGGCGACGATCCAGCCACCGTGCTTGCCAATGCCCGCGCCGGACTTGAACAGGCACGGCTCACTTCGGCGGCGACAGGCCGGCCAGTGGTGCGGATTTGGCAATCCGAAATTTCCTAGTGTCCCGAATCTGAAATCCATCGGATTTCAGATTCAAAGTAGACGCTAGGAAAATCAATGATTTAGTGGCCTGCTTGTCCCTGAAATTCACCCATGAATTTCAGGGACAGGACGCTGGAGCATCATCTCCGTCAGCGGGTGGTCGGCGGGGCGCTGGCTTTTTTCGATGTTCGAGCGAGATAGCGCGCGATGTTGGCGCGCTGTTTGGCGAAGGTCCGGGCAAATACATGGCCTCCCTTGCCTGTCGCGACGAAGAACAGCGCGTCGGTCTCGGCGGGGTGAAGCACGGCGCGGATCGCTGCGAGACCCGGCGCGCAGATCGGCCCCGGCGGCAGGCCGTGGTGGCGATAGGTATTGTAGGGACTCGCGGTCGATAAATCGTGGTCGTCGACGCGGTGGGTGAGGGCGGTCGACCGGCCATGGGTGACGGCGAAGATCACTGTCGGGTCGGCCTGGAGCATCATGCCCTTGCCCAGCCGGTTCTCGTAGACCCCGGCGATTTTTGGCAGTTCCGCGGGAAGCGGCGTCTCCAGTTGCACGATCGAGGCGAGAATGAGCGCCTGCCGCGGGGATTGCAGCGGCAGGCCCTGGGCGCGTGATGCCCAGGCTTTCGCCAGCGCGGCTCGCATCGCCGTCTGCATGCGTGCAATGATGGCGGCTCGCCTTGTGCCGTAGGTATAATCATAGGTCTGCGGCAGCACGCTGCCCTCGGGCGGCGGTGCCACGTGGCCGGTGGCGTCCGGCAGGGCGTTGATGATGTCGGCGATCTGCACCGAAGTCAGACCTTCGGGGATGGTTGCCTTGTGTTCCACTTCCGGCGCGAAGCGCAGCGTGCGCAGCACCGAACGCAGGCTGCCATGATCGATGAAACGGAATTCGCCGGAGCGGATCGGCCCTTGCCGGCTGGTGAGGAACGCCGCCACCTCGAAGATCAGGGGTGTGCGGATAACCTTCTTCCGCGCCAGCAGCCCGGCGACCTGCCTTGTGCTGCCGGGCGGGATGTAGATGTCGGCGGAGGCCGGGAGTGGGCCCGGGCCATCATAGGCCTGGTCGACGGCCATGCGGCCCAGCTGCAGCAGCACCAGAACGGTGAGCAGCAGGAGGATGAGGCGCCCGCTTCCCCGCATGCCCGCCGGGGCCAGGCTCAGCCTGGCTTGCGGAACAGGATCGAGGCGTTGGTGCCGCCGAAGCCGAAGCTGTTGGACAACACGATATCGATCTTGCGCTGCTGGGCGGTATGGGCGACGCGGTCGATCACGCTGGCGCGGCTCGGCTCGTCGAGATTGAGGGTTGGCGGGGCGATGCCGTCGCGCAGGGCGAGGATCGAGAAGATCGCCTCCACCGCGCCGGCGGCGCCGAGCAGGTGGCCGGTCGCCGATTTGGTCGAGGACATCGCCACGGTCTTCGCTGCGTCGCCGAACAGGTTTTCCACGGCTTCGAGTTCGAGGTCGTCGCCCATCGGGGTCGAGGTGCCGTGCGCGTTGATGTAGTCGACATCCGCCGGCGTGAGGCCGCCGGATTTCAACGCCGCTTTCATCGCACGGAAGGCGCCGTCGTGATGCGGTGCGGGGGCGGTGATGTGGTGCGCGTCGCCGGACATGCCGTAGCCCGCGATCTCGGCGTAGATTTTGGCGCCGCGCTTCTTGGCGTGTTCGTATTCCTCGAGGAACAGCACGCCAGCGCCTTCGCCCATGACGAACCCGTCGCGGTCCTTGTCCCACGGGCGGGAGGCGGCCTTCGGATTGTCGTTGAACGCGGTGGACAGGGCGCGTGAGGCGCAGAACCCGGCGATGCCGATTTCGCAGACGGCCCCTTCGGCGCCGCCGGCGAGCATGATGTCGGCATCGCCAAAGGCGATGAGCCGCGCGGCATCGCCGACAGCGTGAACGCCCGTGGCGCAGGCGGTGACCGCGGAATGGTTCGGCCCCTTGAGCCCGAACCGGATCGAGACGTGCCCCGACACGAGATTCACCAGGGCGGACGGAATGAAGAAGGGCGAAAGCCGGCGGGCCCGGCCCTCATGCACCATGACGGACGCTTCGTAGATGGTCTGCAGGCCGCCGATGCCGGAGCCGATCATCACGCCGGCGGCGCAACGCTCTTCTTCGGTCTCGGGTGTCCAGCCCGAATCCTCCATTGCCTCGACGGCCGCGGCCATGCCGAGATGGATGAAGCGGTCCATCTTCTTCTGTTCCTTGGGCGGAACCCACTCATTGAGGTCGAATCCGCCATCCGCCCGCGATCCCGCGGGCAGTTCGCCCGCGACCTTGCAGGGCAGCTCCGCCGGGTCGAACCCGGTTATCGGACCGATGCCCGATTCGCCGGCGACCAGACGCCGCCAGACATGCTCGACCCCGACCCCGAGCGGGCTCGCGATCCCCATGCCTGTCACCACGACCCGACGCATGTTCATGTCCCGTCCGCTACCCGACTTATTCGGCTTTCTTTTTCTCGATATAGTCGATGGCGTCCTTCACGGTGCCGATCTTTTCGGCGGCGTCCTCGGGGATTTCCACGCCGAAGGCTTCCTCGAAGGCCATCACCAGTTCGACGGTGTCGAGGCTGTCCGCGCCCAGATCGTCGATGAAGGAGGCTTCCGGGGTCACCTTGGCTTCGTCCACGCCGAGATGCTCGACGACGATCTTCTTAACTTTTTCGGCGACTTCACTCATCGAATTCGTGCTCCTGTAGCGATTATCGATCGTTGGGCGGTTTGAACCGGCGGCGTCGACCATCCCGCCACCGGTCGAATGGATAGCATGCGTTGATCATGCCGCACGAGGCTGGCGTCATGATCGCTGCGAAAGTCCGGCGCGCTTAGCATGGTTCGCCCGGTCGCGCCAACCGCGGCTCAGATCATGGCCATGCCGCCATTCACGTGCAGCACCGCGCCGGTGACCCAGGCGGCCGCGTCGGAGGCGAGATAGGCGACGGAGGCTGCGATATCCTCCGGCTTGCCGAGGCGGCCGAGCGGGATCTTGTCCGCAAGCGAGGCACGCTGCGCCTCGTTCAGGGCATCGGTCATCGCCGTCTCGACGAAGCCGGGGGCGACGAGATTGACCGTGATGTTGCGCGAGGCGACTTCCTGCGCCATCGCTTTGGTCATGCCGATCAGGCCGGCCTTGGCGGCGGCGTAGTTCACCTGGCCCGGGTTGCCGGTGCTGCCGACGATGCTGCCGATATTGATGATCCGCCCGCTGCGGCGGCGCATCATCCCCTTCATGACGGCACGGGAGAGGCGGAACGGCGCGGCAAGGTCGACGTCCATCACGCTGGCCCAGGCCTCGTCCGACATGCGCAGCAGAAGGCCGTCGCGGGTCAGGCCGGCATTGTTCACCAGGATGTCGATGTGGCCGAGAGCCGATTCGGCCGCGGCGATCAGCGCGTCGGCGGCCTTCGGGTCGGACAGGTCGGCCGGGCAGACATGGGCGCGTTCGCCGAGTTCGGCGGCGAGCGCCGTGAGGTTTGCCTCGCGGGTGCCGGAGAGGGCGACGGCCGCGCCGAGGCCGTGCAGCGTGCGCGCAATCGCGGCGCCGATGCCGCCGGAGGCGCCGGTGACCAGCGCCGTGCGGCCTTCGAGCGAAAAGAGTTCAGCCGACATGCTTCGCCAACTCCTCGAGTTCGGCAGGTGTGCCGCAGGACAATGCTTCGGCGTCCGGCGCGATGCGCCGCGCGAGGCCGGAAAGCACCTTGCCCGCGCCGAGTTCGATGAAGCGGGTAACGCCGAGCGCGGTCATGGTGGCCACCGATTCGCGCCAGCGCACGGGTGCCGTCACCTGCTCGACGAGCTTGGCCACGATGTCCGCCGGGTCGGTCGCCTTGGCCGCGGTCACGTTGGCGATCAGCGGCACGACCGGGGCATTGACCGCAACACCCGCGAGCGCCTCGCGCATCGCCTCGGCCGCGGGGGCCATCAGCGCGCAATGGAAGGGGGCGGAGACCGGCAGTTTCAGGGCGCGCTTGACGCCGCGGCCACGGGCGATCTCGATCGCCCGGTCAACGGCGGTGGCGGTGCCGGAAATCACGACCTGGCCGCCGCCGTTGTCATTGGCGACGGAGACGACCTCGTGTCCGTCCGGACCTTCGGCGGCCTCGGTGCAGATCGATTCGGCGGCGTCGAGCTCGACGCCGAGCAGCGCGGCCATCGCCCCCAGGCCGGGCGGCACGGCCTTCTGCATCGCGTTGCCGCGGATCCTGAGCAGGCGGGCGGCATCGGCCAGGGCGAAGGTGCCGGCGGCGGCGAGCGCCGAATATTCGCCGAGCGAATGGCCGGCGACCACAGCCGCGCGGTCGGCAATGCGGATCCCTGCTTCCTTCTCGAGGCAGCGCAGCACCGCGATCGACATCGCCATCAGCGCCGGCTGGGCATTCTCGGTGAGGGTCAGTTCCTCGGCCGGTCCCTCGAACATCAGGCGGGAGAGTTTCTGCTTGAGAACCTCGTCCACTTCCTCGAACACCTCGCGCGCCGGCGCGAAGGCGGCCGCGAGGTCGCGCCCCATGCCCACGACCTGGCTGCCCTGTCCTGGAAAGATGAAGGCGTTTACCGCCATGCTCCGTTTCTCCTGTCGTGTCGGCGACGTGGCCGGCGGCGTTCCGCCCGTCCGGGCGGTCCCGTGTTTACATGCGCTGACGGAGGCGCGGGGTAGATGCAGCGCGCGCGCAAGTCAATCTTTCGTCAACCTCCCGGTATCCATTTGTTCAGAAATGCCGCTCGAACACCCGGATCACGTCGCCCGGCTCGATCAGGGCGGAGACCGGCGCGCGATATTCGCGGGGGGTGCCGCCGGTCACCCGGATCACGCCCACTTCCGATTCCGCCGCCCGATAGGTGAACCCGCCGGCAAGGGAGACGGCGGCCAGCACCGTCATGCCCGGTTCGAACGCATACTGGTCGGGCTTGTTCACCTCGCCGAGGATCGAGAACGGGCGATAGGCCTTCACCTCCACCGCCACGGCCGGATGGCGCAGGATGCCCTTCGCCACCAGCGCGCGCGCGATGGCGCGGCGCAGCGCCGCCGTGGTCCGGCCGGCGGCGCGCACCGGGCCGAGCAGCGGCAGGTCGATCATGCCGGAGGCGTCGACGAGGTAGGTTGCCGTGAGCTGCTTCTGGCCGAACACGACGACGCGCAGACGGTCGCCTGTGCCGAGCCGATAGCCTCCGGGCGGGGCGGGCGGCAGGGGCGGCAGGCCGCTCCAGGCCGCGCAGCCGGACAACAAAGCCGGTGCGGCGAGGGCGGACACGGCCGTGGCGAGCAGATGGCGACGTGTTTCGCGGCGGAATTTCGGCATCACATGCAACCCTCGCCAGAAAATAGGCAAAATATACAACTTAAAATTGACTTAATTTCGTGTCGCAGACAGAATGCACAGGCAAGGGTTGGCTTTGCAAACCGGGCGGGTTTCCGGTGAACAGGAATCGGTTCTGAAATGGACACCGCGGCAAAAGCGCGAGACCGGGTCAGGCAGATCGGGGGGACAGCCGATCCGATCGATGCATTGCGCGCCGTTCGCCGCCATTGGCGCCTTGCCGTGCTGGTCGCGCTTGGCCTGCCATTGCTGTCGCTCGGCGCGCTTTCGCGCATGCGGCCGGTATACACGGCGACCGGAACGCTTCTCTACAATCCAGTCGATTTCAACCCGAAGTTGCTACGCGGCGTGGTCGAGACGCGGCAGGTCACCGATGCGCTGATGGCCAGCCAGGCAGCCATTCTGAAGAGCCCGGCCGTGGTGGCGCGAGTCATCGACGGGCTCGATCTGGGCGCGAGCCCGGAATTCGACCCCGCGCGGCAGCGTCCCTCCCTGTTGCGGCGCTGGCTCGGCAGCGCCGGCCCGCCGCTTCCGGTTGCGCCGGACGCGTTGCGCGACGCCGTCACCGCCCGGTTTCACATCGACGTCCCGGCCGGTTCCCAGTTGATCAACGTATCCTTCACCGCCCACGATCCGGCGCTGGCCGCACGGGCGGCGAACGCCGCCATGGCCGCCTATCTCGCCAGGGAACGCCGCGAAAGTCTCGCGGTGCTGGATCGTGCTCAGGCCTGGCTCGGCCAGCGGGCAAAGGCGACGGCGCATCGGCTCGAGGCTCTGGATGTCGCGATCGCGCGCGAACGGGCGCGCAGCGGCACGGTGCGCGGCGGCGGTGCGGCGCCGCTGACGAACGAGGAGGCGGGGCAACTGACCGGCAGCCTTGCGGCCGCGCGGGCCGACCTTGCGGCCGCGCGGGCGCGTCTTGCGGCGTTGAATGGCGGCAGCGAGGCCGAAGCCGCGGCCGCCGTTGCGCCGGAGATCGCGCCGATGCGCGCGAGAGAGGCGGAACTGGCCGTGAAACTGCGCGCGCTCGGCAGCACCGAAGGGCCAAACTATCCCGATATCCGCGCGACGAAGCGCGCCCTCGCCGCATTGCGCGGCCAGATCGCGGCGGAGACGGGGCGGTTGATCACGGCGGACAGGATGCGCGCCGCCGCCGCGGCGGCGCGGGTGAAAAGTCTGAATGCGGAACTCGCGGCCGTGCGCGACCGGGCGGCGGCGCAGTCGGTCCGGGCGGCGCCGCTGGCCCGCCTCGAGGAAGAGCGCACGGCCGAAAGCGACCTGCTGCGCGCGCAGACCGAGCAGATCGGCACGCTCGAGAGCCATAGCGCGCTGACCCGGCCCGATGCGCGGATCATCGCCGCGGCCACCCGCCCGCTGCAGCCGAGCGGCCCGCGCAGCGCGGCGATCCTCTCCGGCGCGGTCCTGCTCGGGCTCTGCCTTGGCGTGCTGGCCGCTCTGCTGGCGGATTCGCTGAACGGAAGTTTCCGTTCCGGCGGGCAGGTCCGCGAGGCGCTGGAATTGCCCTGCATGGCATTGCTGCCCGAGGTCGGGCGGCGTGAGCGTCGTGGCCTGTCCGTGCCCGACTATGCGCGCCGTTACCCGTTTTCCGCCTTTGCCGAGCAGATCCGCGCGCTGCGAACCGGCCTCTGGCTTGCTCCCGGCGCCCCGCGCAGCCTGGCCGTCACGGCGGCGCGGCCGGGCGAGGGCAAGACGACGCTGGCGGTCAGCCTCGCCCTGTCGGTTGCGGCGAGCGGGGCGCGGGTTCTCGTGATCGACTGCGACATCCGGCAGCCGAGTTTCGACATGATCTTCGGGCTCGGCGGTCTGCCCGGACTGACCGACCACCTCGCCGGGCGAGCGACCCTGGAGGCCGCGATTCATCGACCGGCGCTGGAGGAGGGGGGCAGCCTGCCAGACGTGATGCCCGCCGGGGCCGTGGCGACCGAGGCGCTGGCTCTCTTCATGTCCGACCGGCTGGGCCGGTTGATGGCGGAACTGCACGGGCGCTACGATCTCGTGGTTCTCGATCTGCCGCCGGTCTTCGCCCTGGCGGAGGCGCAG
>NZ_AFPR01000149.1:0-9152 GCF_000219295.1 Acidiphilium sp. PM | reverse complement strand
CACAGCCCGGCGAGGCGCGCCGCGTAGGGGGTTGCGGGCCGGGCGAACATGGCGTCCGGCGTGGTGCAGGCGGTCAGGCGGCGGTCCTCGAGGACGGCGACGCGGTCGGCGAGGCGCGCGATATCGGCCGGGTCGTGCGAGATGCAGAGCGCGCCGAGACCGGATTCGACGATCAGCGCGCGCAGCTCGGTGCGCAGGGTTTCCCTCGTCTCGACATCGAGGCTGGAGAACGGTTCGTCGAGCATCAGCAGGCGAGGTGCTGCGGCCAGGGCGCGGCGAGGCCGACGCGCTGCTGCTGCCCGCCGGACAGGGTGGCCGGCAGGCGCCCGGCGCAGGACGCGACGCCGAACCGGTCGAGAAGGGCCAGCGCCTTGCGATCCCGCCCGGCGCGGTCGCGGATCACCACCGCCACGTTTTCCAGCACCGACAGATGCGGCCACAGCGCGAAATCCTGGAACACCATGCCGAGGCCGCGCGATTCGGGGCGGATGAAGGTGGCGGCGGCATCGTCGACCACGGCGCCGCCGATGCGGATGGTGCCGCGGGCCGGGCGGTCGAGCCCGCCGATCACCCGCAGCAGGCTGGTCTTGCCCGATCCGGACTCGCCGGCCAGCACGACGCATTCGCCGTGGGCCAGGCCCAGCGACGCCTCCTCGACGACCAGGCGGCCGCCGCGCTGCACGGCGACGCCGTCGATGGCGAGTGCGGCGCTCATGCCGGGCGCAGACGCCGCGGCGCGGCGAGCAGGGCGACACCGGCGGCGAGCAGAAGGGCGAGCCCGGCCATCGCGCCGAGGCCGAACAGGGCGAGCCGCGCCGAGGCGGCGTAGTCGCTCATCTGGTCGAGGGTGACGATGGCGACGCCGAGCGGCGTGGCCCCCGGCGGATAGAGCAGTTCGGAGACCGGCAGTTCGAACATGATCGCGGCGGCGACCAGCAGATAGGCGTAGGTGAAGGGACGGATCAGCAGCATGCCCTCGATATCCACCAGCCGCGTCAGGCGCGGCAGGCCGTGCAGCCGCGCCGCCGCCACGAGGTTGGGATCGAGATCGTCCAGCGCGCCCTGCATCATGCGCAGGGCGAGCGGGGCCATGCCCGCGGTATAGCCGATCAGCAGCAGGAGCCGGGTGCCGTAGAGCGGGAGGAGATCATTGTTGAAGGCGACGATGTAGCTCGCGGCGAGCACGAGGCCGGGCACCGCCATGTTGGCGACCAGGGCGACATCGAGCACCGCCGTCATCCGGCGGGCGCCGGCGGCGCGCAGGCGCAGGATCAGCACGGCGACGCCGAGCGACATCGTCGCGCCGACCATGCCGAAGCCGAGCGAGCGCAGCACCGCGCCGGGATGCGGCATCGACGCGGTCAGCGGCTGGAGCGCGCGCACGAACAACGCCGCGACCGGAATGACGATGCCGACCAGGGCGAACAGGCAGGTGAGCGCGGCGAAGGCCAGTTCGCGCCGCCGGGCGGGGCGCTGGCGCGCGGGCGGGCGCATCCGCCCATGCTGGATCGCCGCGCCCTGCCGGCGGCAGGCCATGGCGAGGCCGCCGAACACCGCCGCGACGGCGATCAGGCGCCAGCACAGGATCGAGGCGCCGGCGAAATCGGTGGGGGTTTCGGCGAGGTGCTGGTAGATCGCGTAGGTCAGGATCGGCACGTGGCTGGTGACGCCCAGCGTCGCCGGGATGCCGAATTCCTGCATCGTCTCGATCACCGCGATGGCGAAGCCGACCGCCATGGCCGGCGCGAGCAGGCGCAGGCCGATCCGCACGCGCGGGATGAAGGGAACGCCGTGGATGGCGGCGGCCTCGGCCGGAGCCGAATCGGCGGCGGCGAGGGTCGCCCGCGCGACCAGGGCGGAAAACGGCAGGGCCTTGACGACATAGAGCATCAGCAGGCCGCCGACGCCGAAGAAGGCCTGCCCGGCAAGCGTGGCGCGCAGGGCATGGCCGCTGAAGATGATCATCCAGCCGGTCGTCAGCATGTAGCTCGGCGTCAGGAACAGGCCCCAGAGCGTCAGCGTGGCGGCGCGGGCGACCGGGCCCGCCGCCGTCGTGGTGAAGAGGGCGAAGAGCGCGCCGAGCGGTGCCGCGACGATCGCCGTGCCGACCGAGAGCAGCAGGGAGACGGCGAAGGCCGGCCAGTCGCCCGCCGCGCCGTGACCGGAGAGGAACGGCATGACCAGCAGGCGGAGCAGCGGGTAGACGAAGAAGGTCGCGATCAGCCCTGCCATGATCGCGGCCCGAAGGCCGGCGGCGCCAACTCTCATCGGCAGCCGGTTCCGCACTGCGGGATCAAGAGCCGGCCCCATCGATCGCGTGGGCGAACCAGGCCAGCACGGTCTTCTCGCGCGCGCCCCAGCGCGCCGCATCGAGCGTTGCGAGATCGAGCGTCGTCAGCGGCGGCAGGGCGTGGCGGGGCGCGGGAAGCGCGGTGACCGGCCAGTAATAGCTGTCGCCCTCGCCCTCGCGCTTGCGGATGGCCTGGCCGGCGGGGCTTTCGACGAAGGCGATGAAGGCCTTCGCCTCGCGCAGCGCGCGGCCGTGCAATCCCTTCGGCAGGACGATGACGTTCGGAAGCACGTAGGCGGGGCGCGGATAGATGACGGTGAGGTGATGGTCGATATTCCGCGCCACGTTGACGGCGGCGGAGGACTGGACGATCGCGAGCTTGATCGTGCCGTTCCGAAGGGCGGCCAGCGTCGCATCGTTCTTGGCGAAGACCTGCAGCCCGTTGGCCTTGAGCGCGGCGACGAAGCCCTTGCCCTGCGGCCAGCCGCCCGCCTGCTTGAGCATGCCGGCGAGCGCGGGGTAGGTCGGCCCGGAAATCGCGGGGTCGTTCATGCCGACGACGCCGTGATAGAGCGGCGCGGTGAGATCGTTCCAGGCTTTCGGCGGCTTCAGGGTGGATGCGTTGTTCATCACGAAAACGCCGGCCAGGGTGAAGCCGGTGGGGATATAGGCGCCGTCGGGCGGCAACATCGAGCGGCCCGTCGCGGTCAGCGGTACGGGCGGGCGCAGGCCGTGGGCCAGCAGGCCGGCCGTATCGAGCGAGACGGCGGCGGTCGCGCCGTCGAACCAGCCGATGTCCCAGTCCGGATGATGGCCCTCGGCGGTGATCCGCGCCAGCAGCGCGCCGGTCGACAGGCGGATGACGCGGACGGGGATTCCGGTCTTTTTCGTGAAGGCCTTGCCGATGGCGGGCGCGTAGTCGAGCGCGGCGTAGAGCACGAGTCCCCGCGCCGGTGCCGGCCAGAGCAGCACCGCCGCAATGATGATGATGGCCACGCCAAACCCAGCCGCAATCACTCGTCGCATGACGATCTCCGTGACCTTCGCTTCAATTTCTTCAATTCCGTCACCGAGCGTCTAGTTGGCGGGACGCCGGCGGACAATCGCCAGGGTTGCCCGCCTCAAGAAGATGTCAGAGCCGGCGACAAGTTTCATCGTAGTGTCATCAAATCGGGGCTCTTCGCGCGCACCGTCAGTTGGTGCGCAGACGGATCGAGATGTCCACGGTGATCGGGTGATGCGGCATCGTCGCGCCGAAGGGCGGAAACCGGGTTGCCCTGACCGCGGCCAGCGCCGCCCGGTCGATCGGCGGCGCGCCGGAAGACCGGATCACCGAGACGCCGAGAAGCTGCCCGCTCGGGGCGATGCGGAGCGCGAGTTCGGTCACGCCGGACAGATGCAGCATCTTGACCATCTCCGGCACCTTGAGATCGCCCTGCACGGCGGCATGCACGGAGCCGGCATAGGCTTCGAGCGCGTTCTCCTGGACGGCGGCGGGAACCGGTTGCGGCTTCGGCGGTGTCGGCGCCACGGGCCTCGGCACCTGGTGCGCCACCGGCTTTGGCCGCGGCGCCGGCCGATGATGCACCACGGGCTTCGGACGCGGCTTGGGCACGGGCTTCGGCAACGGCTTCGGGACCGGAACTGGCAGGGGCGGCTTCGGGATCGGCGGTGGCGGCGGCACGTGCGGCTTGGGCGGTTGCACGGGCTTCGGCGGCGGGGGCAGCGGCTTCGGCGGGACGGGCTTCGGCTTCGGCGGGGGGGCCAGCATCCTGATCCGCGTCACCTGCGGATGGCGCGCCGCCGGCACGGGATTTGGCGGCATGCTGGCAACCAGAACGACGAGAACGACTTCCACGATCAGCGCCGCAACGAGCGCGATGGGAAATGACAGGCGACCTTCAGGCAAGGGATTCATGCCATCACCAGCGCCGCGAAGAGTGTTCATGGATATCCGATCGAGCAGTAGCGATACGAAGTCTGGCGCCGCGGCGATCAGCCATCAGGCGGCCGATCGCCGACGACGCGGCAGGGAGAAAGAAAACCCGCGGCAAACGCGTTGCCTCGACTTGTCTAACGGCGGGATATCGGCGCGGGCACATGGACCCGCGCCGCAACCTCAGAAGTGGAAGCCGACACTGCCGTAGATGGTGAACGGCGCGCCGGGATAGGCATAGGTGAAGCCGGAGGCCGGGACGGTTCCGGAATAGTTGAAGTAGCCGCCCGTGCCGATGTATTCATAGGCATTGTATTGATTGTTCGTGATGTTCAATGCCGTCAGCGACACATCCATGCTCTTGTGGCCCACGTAAGGCAGGGTCACCGGGACAGTGAGCTTGGCGGACATGTTCAGCGTGCCATAGCCGGGCATTTTCCGGTTGCTCGGCGCGCCGGTGTTGTTGTTGAACATGTACTGGCTGCCCGTGTACTGATACCACATGCGCGGTTCGAGCAGCATCGATCCGATCGGGATGTCGTAATAGGCGCCGATATTGAAGTTGACCGAGGGCACGTAGGGCACATGCCGCCCACCATAGGAGGTGCCGCCGGTGATGTAGGTCTGGTATTTCGCATCGATGAACGAGGCGTTGCCGAAGACGTAGAGATTATAAAGCGGATTGTCGTCGGCGAACATGTTCACGCCCTGGTAGATCGACGATCCGGAGGCGAACAGGGCGTTGCCGTTGGCGAGCTGCGTGCTGAGCGACTGCTTGGCATAGCGCAGGTGGAAATAGTCGACCCCGGCGACGAAGTGATGCAGGAACCGCCCATTCTCGACATGGAATTTCGCGCCGATGTCGTAGTACTGGCCGAGCTCGAGCTGATAGCCGGTCGTCGGGTTGATCTTCTGGAACAGGCCGCCGCCGCCGCCAACGCTGGGGGTGCGCAACGCCTCGCCATACGAACCGTACAGCGCCATCCACGGCATGACCTGCAGGTTCGCCGAGATGGACGGCTCCACGCCGTTGCGGCTTACATGCGATCCGCAGGATGAACCCTGATCGGTCGCCTGCGTGGTTCCGCTGGTCGCGGTGCTGCCATCCAGCACGCAATGCGTCGAAAGGCCGACACCCGGGGCGAACGCGAAATCCTGCAGCGCCGAGTCGGAATAGCTGGTCTGGAAGCTGACGAAGCGGATGCCGGGGATGATGTGCAGCGCCCTGACCGGATGAATGTCATCCTGGAGGAACATCGCGAAATTATCGACGTTGAAGTAGGACGACCGGATCTTGCCGCCGGCATTGACCACGCCCTTGTTGCCGCCTAACACCGTGTTATAGAAATTGTTCCGGCTGTTATAGAGCGTATGGATGTAGTAGCCGCCGAAATTCAAGGTATTGAACGGCAGTTTTTCGGTCAGCCACAGCTTGTCGCCGATGACGTTCGTGTACGGGTTGTTGTATTCATAGCGCTGCGGGCCAACGCTGCCGAAATCATACAGGCGCGAATGCGTGCGCGTGAAGTTCTCGTAATAGGTCAGGTTGTGCAGCGTGGTCGAATCATCAAGTTCGATGTTCTCGCGCGCGAAGACCATCCACAGCGCGTCGGTATCGAATTTTTCGTAGTAGTTGTAAGGAGGCGCGCTGTAGAAGCCTGATGTCTGCTGGCTGTAGAGCGGCGCGCCCGCGTTTCCGCTGATCGTGACGCCCGGGATCGGGGAGGTCGGGATGACCGGCACGCGATAGCCGGCGCTGCGCGCGAAGTAGCCGCCGAAGGCGAAATTGCCGGCGCTGAAGTTCTTCACGGTCTTGAGGTAGATCGAATAGTCGTTGGACGGGCTCTGGAAGCCGTCCGGCGACTTGCGGAAGCTGTTGCCGTCGCCGGCGCCGCCGGCAATGACCGTGGACCAGCCGTGATAGTTGCCTGTGCGCAGGTCGAACTCGATGTTCTTCTGACCGTAGCTGCCATAGGTCAGGTTGATGTCGCCGCCGGGCTTGGCCGTCGGCTGCACCGGGGTGAACTCGATGGTTCCGGCGAGGTTGTTGTACCAGCGGTCGGCGGCGTTGCCGGGGCCATAAGTGGTTGTCACGCTCTGGATCATTCCGCTCTGCGGAATCATGTTCGACTGCCAGAGATCGCTGCCCGGATCGACGACCGGAACACCGTCCAGCGTCACGCCGATGGCGCCGTCGCCAGTGAAGCCGCCGAAGCCGCCCCAGCCCTGCTGCACGCCATTCAGCGTCACGGTATATTTGGACGCGCCGGTGTTGCCGTAGCCGGTGATCTGCACGCCTGGGGCATAGGACAGCATCTGCGCGGCGCCCGCGACGGGGCCGGCGGCTTCGAGGAGCTTGCGGTTCAGGACGCGGGTCGTATTGCCAGACTTGAAGACCTTCTTCTGGCTCGGCGCGGTCGTGACGCCGGGCAGCGACAGCGCGCTGGACGCGCTCACCTCGCCGGCGCTCACTGTTTGCGCGTATGCCGCGGCGGGAATGAGACAACTGGTGGACAGCAGAAGCGCCATGAGCGAAAGCTGCATGACTCGATCAGTATGACGAACGCCGGAGGAAAGCCGCACTGTTGAGATCCCTTTTCCATTCGATCAGTCATCGAATCGCGTTCTCGCCGGACTGATTGCCGGCGGGCACGCTCGATGTTGGGCGGGGAGTAACCAGACGGGTTCCTTAAACACAATGTAACCAACAGTGTTCGGGACCTGTTTTCATCAAAGCTTCAGCAAAGCGACTCACGATTGTCATATTCACATCACAGCGCGGTGAACGGCCAAGTCGTGACCTGCCGCCTTCTGAGTGGTCCGGGCTTGTTTCAGATTTTGGCCTGAGGGAGAAGGAGAATTGGAATGGCGCGAAATCACAAGCCGGAAGAGATCATCGGCGGGTTGCGCGTGGCTGAGATTGCGCAGGGGCACGGTTGTGGATGTATATTTTTGTTAGGATTTCAATATTATATGTTGGGGTATAGCGCCACGTCTAGCCTTTAATCAAACTCATTTTCGTTCGGAGAGCCCCGGTGCGTCGATCTAACAGGCTGCTGCAAGAGGTCTGTGAGAGGAACGCCTTCCTCGGCATGGTCGGCCTAGTGAGGCATTTTCCACTGGGGTGCGGTCCGAGTGGATTTTTTCCGGCTCTGGTGCCGCTGCGGCCTTGCCTAGCCGGGGCGCCGGGTGGTTCTGCCGTCGATGGCGGAGCACCGAGACTTCCGGGCGGCATGCAGCGTGACCACCATCTGGCGGAACTCGGCGGTGAACAGGATGAAAATTAAGAAATTTCAGTTTGTCACATGGCGTATATGGCGGATGGGGTGTCTGTCAAGAGATGGTAAATAATATATTGATAATGTTGTATTATATTAAAAGGTAACTGAAAAAATACCCCTCTATCTCCCCCACAGTTTTTCCTACTTCATTCGAAGTCGCACTGTCTGCAGGAGTGTGAAATTCAGTAAAAAGATCAACATCATTTCAAAGGTGGGTCTGACAGGAATGACGAACCGAACTCAAAAGTAGGTGGTAAAAGTCCCTTGAAAATAAAGGGTCTTTTCAGAATTTTACCCAATCAAGCCCCGTAAGTTAATTTTACGGTTCACATTCAAAACAATCTGGGGTGACATTCTACCGAGGCGGCGAAAGCTTCTGCAGCCAAGGTCATGATCGCCGCCCCGCAATTCCTGTCACGCAATTTTTCCTACATTTCCGGTGCTCGTGGAGTGAGGATACTGCGCTTTAATCGCCCGAGTATCCATCCCTCCCATGCAGATCCGGCCTCTGGCTGTATGCTTTTGCTCTGGCTGGTGACCTCCAGTGACTGAGATCATGCCCAGCAGCCCGAGCAGGGCGTCAAATCGCTCCTCACCGGTTGCGTGGCCCCCAAAGCCGTCTGCCAGTTGGCATTGTACCAGTTTTGTGAACTTTGCCTGTAAATTCGCTTGCAACAGTGATCCCCTGAGGGGCGGAAATCGCGTCCAATTTCGACCCATCTGACAAATGATGTCAGGACCCTCCCTAACGCTTTTTGTGAGCTTCGGAGATTTTCAGGGAGATGATCGGGGTGGATGGTATTGGGGAGATTCGGAGGGCTTATTTTGATGAACATCTGCCGATCAAGGAGATTGTGCGGCGTCTGGCGGTGTCGCGAGCGACGGTACGCAAGGTGGTACGGGACTCGGCGACGGCGTTTCGGTATCCGCGTGAGGTGCAGCCTGCGCCAAGGCTTGGCGACTGGCATCGCGATCTGGGGCAGTGGCGTGCCGTCCGGCCGATACCGGATCTTGCCGCCGATCTTGAGCGTCCACCGCGCGTCCGTGTCTTTTTGCGCTGCCTTGTGGGGCTCGTCCGGCCAGATCTCACGCGCTGTCTTGCCGGCCTTGATCGCCTCCTTCTCTACGCCCGTGTTCCGCTGCTTCGGCGCCGGCACCAGCGACGCATCGACGATCTGGCCCGACATCGGGATGTAGCCCTTCTTCTGCAACTGCCAGTCGAACGCCTTCATCACCCGCTTCAGCGTGCCGGTCTCGGTCAGTTTGTTACGGAACAGCGGGATCGTGTTCTCATCCGGCGTCGGCCCGCCAAGATCAAAGCGCAGGAAGCGCATCCAGGACAGGCGGTCCCGGATCATGAACTCCATCCTGGCATCACTCAGATTGTGCTGGGCCTGAAGGATCAGCGCCTTGAACATCGAAACAGGGTCGAAGGGCGGGCGGCCACCCCTGGCTCCGTCCCCGTAGCCCAGCCCGTCAATCAGCCAGCCACGGAAATGCTCGAAATCGACCGTCGCTTCCAGAACCTCCAGCGGGTCCCCGGTCTTGCTCAGACGCTCAAGATGCTCCGAAAGCCCGAACAGCGTAAGCGCAGTCTAATGACGGCCTTGCTTTGGCGAGCGAGCGCTACGCGGCGGCTGGTAGA
>NZ_AFPR01000150.1:0-31860 GCF_000219295.1 Acidiphilium sp. PM | reverse complement strand
CCCGCGGCTTCGCATCCGGCACACTTCCAGCCGCAGTCCGCTCCAGCGCAGCACCAGGCGGCTCAGGCAATGCATCCGCAGCCGGCGCCGGCGCCGGGTCCGGTGCCGGCGCGTCCGCAGTTCCAGGCCGAGGGGCCGGTGCGGGCGCCGATCTCGGCTCCGGCCGCCTTCCGGGAGACGCCGCGCGCCGCCGAGCCGCCGCGCAAGCAGAGCCTGTTCGGCCGGATGACCAGCAGCTTCCGCAATGCGGCCGCCCCGCAGCCAATGCCGCAGGCGGAACCTCGTGCGGCCGCTCCGTCCTGGCCCGCGCGGGAGGAGCCTTCCTACCAGGCGCCGCAGCATCTCGACCGCGAGATGCCTCAGGCCCCGGCGGCCGAGCATGCCTCGTACCATGTGCCGCCGCAGCATCATGAGCCGCGTGCGGCGGTTCGGCTGACGCAGAACGAGGAAATCGGCATCGACATTCCGGCTTTCCTGCGCCGCCAGCAATCCTGACGGCAAGGCGCCCGGCCGGCGGCGGCTTAGCCCGCCGCCGGCGCGCCGAGCCCGATCAAATCTGCGTTCTCCGCGCCCCCCGGCGCCGCACATGCGGGTTTCGCTCTTGATGCCCATTGCGGGAGCGTCATTGTGTGCAAATGACGATTCCTCTCTCATTGCTTCTGCTAGCCGCCTCACTCGGTGCGTGGCTCGGCGTGCGCGCAATGCAGCAGGGTGGGGTGAATGGTGGCGGCGTCTTCGGCCGGCTGCTTGGCCCGCTGCATGGCGTTCTGGGGGCCATGGGACTGACCGCGTTGGTCATCGCGCTGGCCCGCCATCCGGTGCCGGCACGGATGGGGCTGGGTGGCTTCGGCGCGGGGGCGGAAATTCTGCTCGGTCTCGCCCTGCTGCTCGGCTTGTTCGTCGTCATCGCGGCCTGGCGCCAACGGCGCCCTGCGGGGCTGCTGCTCGGCACGCATGCGACGCTGGCGATCGCGGGTATTACCCTTGTGCTTGCCATCGCATCGCTGACCTGATGTCGAGCTTTCATCCATTCGGGAAATGAAATAGGGTAAATCAACTTATAGTTGAGGTTTCGGTGGATGTGGCGCTGATCGCGGTCAGAGCAGCGAAACCGGCGGCGGCGCCGCCGCCGGGTGCCCTGCGTTCGTCGGCCGCCTACGCGGGGCGGATTGTGCTGTTCCTCCCGGTAGCGATGATGGCCGGCATCCTCCTTTATTTTGATCTCAGGGCGGAACCGCCGGCGTGGCTGGCGCCGGTGGCGATCGTGCTGGCGGCCGGTGTACTCACCGTCCTCTGGCGGCGGCCGGTGGGTCGCCGGCTGGCAGCGCTGGCGCTGTTTGCCCTACTCGGTCTCGGCCGGGCGCAATGGCAGGCGATGCTGATGCCGCCGCCGATCGTCGTGCCGCACGGCGTCGTGACGGTAACAGGACGGGTGAGCTCGATCGACTTGCTGGCGACCGGCCGACGGGTGCGGATTGCGGCATCGCGCCTCAATGGCGGGCCGGCGCTGGGCCGGGCAGTGAGGATCAAGTTACGCCGCGGCGACGATGTCCGCCTCGCGGCAGGCGACAGTGTGCGGGTGCGCGCCTTTCTCTTCGCTCCGTCTCGCCCGGCCTATCCGGGAGGGTGGTCGTTCGGACGGGATCAGTTTTTTTCGGGGCTCGGCGCGGTTGGGTTCGCGGTCGGGAAGCTCGACGTGACGCGCGTTGCCGCGCCGGGGTGGGGCGGCGCACTGCGGCGGTTGCGCGAAACGATTGCCGCACGGGTGCTGACCGCCATGCCGCCCACTACGGGGCCAATCGCCGCCACGCTGCTGACCGGCTTCGAGGAATCGATTCCGGCACGTGAGCGCCAGGCGTTCATCACCGCCGGACTGGCTCATATCCTTGCCGTCGCCGGGCTGCATATCGGCATCGTGATGGGGGCGCTGTTCGCGCTGGCGCGATTCTGCGTCGGGTGGTCCGAGTTTCTGCTGCTCCGCGTGCCGGCGAAGGTCATTGCCTCGGCCGTGGCTTTTGCGGGTGGGGTGGTCTATGCGGCGCTGACCGGTTTTCACGTGCCGATCGAGCGGAGTCTCGCCATGGCCGCGCTGGTTCTGCTCGGTATTGTCGCCGGGCGACGGGCGCTGTCGCTGCGCGGGCTGGCGGTGGCGGCGTTCGTGTTGATGCTGATCGAGCCGCAGGCGGTGCCGGGGCCGAGTTTCCAGATGAGCTTTTCCGCCGTTTTGGCACTGATCGCGGGCTATGAGGCGGTTGGACGCCGGTTCGATACCCAGGGGGCGGGATGGCGAGGACGGCTGGGTCGGCATATCGCCGCGCTGGCCTTCACCTCGCTGCTGGCGGGTGGGGCGTCGATGCCGTTCGCGGCCTACCAGTTCCAGCAGGTGCAGCCGTATTACATCCTGGCAAACCTGATCGCGGTGCCGCTGACGGCGCTCGTCGTGTTGCCGGCCGGCATGGTGGCGCTGGTCCTGATGCCGTTGCATCTCGAGGTGCTGGCGCTCGCGCCGATGGGGTGGGGGATCGCGGCGATGCTGGCCGTGGCGCGGTTCGTCGGGCAGTTGCCGCACGCGCTGATCGTGATCGGGCCAAGCCCGGGCTGGCCGGTTGCGCTGCTGGGCCTCGGCATGGCGCTGCTCGGACTGCTGCGGGGGCGGGTACGCCTTGCCGGCCTGGCGCCTGTCGTGATCGGTCTGGCGGGGATGATGCTGGGCCGCGCGCCGGATGTGCTGGTCTCGCCCACGGCTTCGCTCGTTGCGGTGCGGGACGGCGCGGTGGTGCGGATACTCGAGACGCGGCGGCCGGATCAATACACCCTGGCGCAATGGCGGCCGGTCTTCGCGCATGACCGTGTGGCGGTGGCCCGGGCCGCCGACATTTGTGCCGGCGGGCGATGCCGGTTCGACCATGGGCGGGTGCTGTATCTTGCCGATGCCACGGCGGCGGAGAACGGATGCGGCGATGCGCGGGTGGTGATCTCGCCTGAACCGTTGCGCGGCGCGTGCCGGGCCCGGGGGCGCTACGTGATCGATCGGTTCAGCGTGTGGCACGATGGCGCGATCGCGCTGCGGTTCGCGGGCGGCCGCGTGAGGCTGACTACGGACCGGTGGGTGCAGGGGATGCGGCCGTGGGTGGCCGCCTGGCCGAAGCGGTGGCACCGGCGCCGATAAGGCGCGCGCCGCCCGGCAGCCGGTGGCGGATTTCGTTACGGAAGACGTAGTGGCGGGTTTCTGCCGTTTCTTGGTGGCGGGGGCGGGTGCGTGCGAGGGCATGGGCCTCGGCAATGGCGTCGAGTGTCGGACGCAGGCGGCACGCGTTGATGCCACGCGCGAGATAAATGCCGGCGCGGAACAGGAAACCGGACAGACCGTTCCAGTCATGGGCGATCAGCAGACGGTTGCGAACGTATTGGTGCCAGCGTCCGGCATTCCAGTTCACCCGCGCTTCGGGAGAAACTTCATGGATGACGGCGAGGTCGCCGTGATGCTCGATGCGCCAGCCCGCGGCAATGGCGCGGCGGGCGAATTCGTATTCCTCCCAGGTGAAGAACAGGCTCTCGTCATAGCCGCCGAGACGCTCGAAGCAGGCGCGCGACAGGGCGTGGCCGCAGCCGACGAAGGTGGTCGCCGCGAAAAATCCGTCGGCCCGGGGCAAAAGCCGCTTCGGATAGCCCCAGCTCGTAAGGTCGAGGCTGCGCCCGTCGGCTGCAAGGATGCGGAACCCGATGGCGGCGAGATCCGCCGTTCCGGCGATGCGGATGGCGGCGCGGGCCGCGGTATCGCGGGCGGCGAAGACGGCATCGTTGTCGAGCGCGATGATCGTGCGGCCGTGGCCGAGGGCGCTTACACGGTTGCGGCCACCGGGCACGCCGAAATTCTGCCCGACGCCGTAGAGCGCGACATGGGGGAATTCGGTCGCCACCGTCGCCAGGGCGGCGCGCATGCCGGGCGGTGAGTTCTGGTCGAGCACGATGACATGGCTGTCCAGCCCGGTTTGCGCGGCCGCCGAACGGATCGCGGCGATGGTTTCACGCGGGCGGTGATGGCTCAGGATGACAATGTCGGCATCATAGGCGTGGCCAGGGGGCGGCGTCCCGGCCAGCAGGCGCGGCTCAGATGGCATTGCGGCCGATCAGCACAGCGGGGATCGTGCGCAGCAGGATGGCGAGGTCGAGCCAGGGGGACCAGCGCTCGATATAGTCGAGATCGGCGGCGACTCGGGCCGCCACGAGGTCGCGCCGGTCGGTCGGGCCGCGCAGGCCGCGCACCTGGGCGAGGCCGGTCAACCCCGGCTTCACGCGGTGGCGCACGCCGTAGAAGGCGATCGCCTGTTCGAAGGTGAAGTCGCCGGCGGTGGTGTGCGGCGCGTGCGGGCGGGGGCCGACCAGCGACATCTCGCCGCGCAGCACGTTGAATAGTTGGGGTAATTCGTCGAGCGAAAGGCGGCGGAGAATGGCGCCGAGCCGGGTGATCCGCCGATCGCCAGGCTGGGCCTGAGACACCGGGCCTGCGGCTTGTCTGGGTGGCTGCGGGCGCATCGTGCGGAACTTGAAGACCGTGAACGGCGCGCCGTCGAGCCCGATGCGGCGCTGGCGGAACAGGACGGGTCCGGTCATCCGTAGGGCGAGGGCGATCAGGGCCAGAAGCGGGCCGAACAGGATGATCAGCAAGGCGGCGCCGCCCACGTCCATGCTCCGCTTTGCCACGGCGCCGAACGGACGGATCGGCCGGTCGAGCACCGTGACGAGACGTAGGCTCCGGCCGGTCGCGAGGTCGCACGCGCCGATCTCGGCCACCGCGTCGAAGGCGAGGCGGATCCGTACCGGCTGATCGGCAAGGCGGGCAAGCAGTGCATCGATTTTGCCGCGGGCTTCGGGCCCATCGCCGCGCTGGACGAAGACGACGAGATCGCCGATCTGGCCAGAGCGGATCATGGCTTCCAGGGTCGCCGCATCGGCGATGGTGCGCAGGCCTGATGTCGGGGCGAGCCCCCAGCAGAAGACATAGCCAAGCCGGTGGTCGGTCATGCGGTCGAGACGAGTGCAGAGCATACGGTCGCACGGAGTTGCGGCAACGAGGGCGGATGCTCCTCGCGGGATGCCGATTCCGTGGCGGCGCCAGAACGCGGCAACCATTGCGCGCTCGCCGAGCATCAGCACGGCAGTGAACGTGAAGGCACCGACGGCCCATGCAATCGATCTGTCGAGCGGCAATATGGCTGGCACAGGGCGCAACAGTGCGATCCGCAGCAGGGCAAGCACGTCCGCCGCCACGAGGGCGCGTAGCATGGCTCCGATATGGACGAGCGGCGCGCGCGCGGGGCCGACTGCGTAAAGACCGGCAGCGAACAGGGCGAGCAATGTCAGGCCACCAAAGACGAGTTCGTTGAACGGCCCGGCGGCCATGGTGGGGGCAGGCGCCAACACTCGGGTGGCAAGACGCGGGCCAATGAGAACGGTCGCGGCATCCGCGACCAGGAGAAATGCGATTCCGCTACTCGGGCCGAGGTGCGGACGGAATCGGTGCGCCCGCTTGACCGGGATTGCCGCCATACGGCGGACTGGTTCGGCCAAAGGCTCGAGAATCGTCTGAGACATCCGGTTCGCCTCCACCTAGAGTTGCTTGACCGCAATCCAAGGTTGATTTTTGGTTAACCGAAAACGAGGCGGCGGGAAAGCAGAAAATTGATGAGGAAGCCCGACGCCGCCCCGGCGGCGACGGCCAACACCGGATAGTGACGCGGCAGGACAAAGCTTGCGATCAGAGCGGAATACGCGCCGCGATTGACCATGAAGCCAGCGAGGTTGACCATGAGAAAGCGCAACCACTGGGTGTGGGCCGGGCGCTGGGCGCGGGCGCGGAACGTCCACAGCCGGTGTAGCACCCAGTTGCAACTGGCAGCGATCAGATAGGCGGCCATGCCGGCGCCGTAGAGGCCGAGGCTTGGGATCAGCGCATAGACGGCGGCGATATCGACCAGCAGGCCGAACACGCCGACCAGGCCGAAGCGCAGGAACTCGCCCGCCGCCGCGCGGTGGCGGGCCGGCAGTCGGTTGGTGACCAGCTCGATCGGCGAGGGCAGGGCGGGCATCGGGCAGGAGGGTTAGCAGGCCGGCGGCGGCGCGCAAGCGGAACTGTGTCAAATTCTGCCAAATTCGTGTGCCGCCGCAGGAAAGCGCGGCGGTTCTCTTGACCAATGCGGAAGAGCCCCATCATCATGTGATCAGGAAGCGGTCCGCCCTGGCGGAGGGGCGCGCGTGATCATGAACGGAGGAATCAATGCCCCAGGTTAAACTCACGGTGAACGGCAAGCCGGCGACCGCTGACGTCGAGGCGCGCACGCTGCTGGTCGAGATGCTGCGCGAGAACCTGCACCTGACCGGCACGCATGTCGGCTGCGACACGAGTCAGTGCGGTGCCTGTGTGGTCAAGGTCGACGGCAAGTCGGTCAAGTCGTGCACCATGCTCGCGGTGCAGGCGGATGGTGCTGAGGTGACGACGATCGAAGGGCTCGCGGCCGCGGACGGCACGCTGCATCCGATGCAGGAAATGTTTCGCGAGCATCATGGCCTGCAATGCGGCTTCTGCACGCCGGGCATGGTGATGAGCGCGATCGATCTTGTCGAAAGCCATCCGGAAGGTCTGACCGAACAACAGATCCGCGATGGGCTGGAAGGCAATATCTGCCGCTGCACCGGCTACCACAACATCGTCAAGGCGATCGCTGCGGCGTGGCCGCTGATGCATGGGCGGGAATTGCCGCAGGCTGCGGAGTGAGGCTCGGATCATAAAAGATACCGCGCCGGTATCGTCCGGCGCGGCAAAAATTCGGGAGATCATCCATGAACGACATGACGCAGCCGCACATCGTGAAGGGCGGCATTGGCGATTCGCCGAAGCGCGTGGAGGACCGCCGGTTTCTGTCGGGCCGCGGCCATTACACCGATGACATCAACCGCCCGGGGCAGGCCTATGCCGTGTTCCGGCGATCCGACGTGGCGCACGGCAACATCCGCTCGATTGACGCCGGCGCGGCGCGCGCGATGCCCGGCGTGGTGGCGATCTTTACCGGCGAGGATATCGCAAAGGCCGGGATCGGCGGCGTGCCCTGCGGCTGGCAGATCCATAGCAAGGACGGTTCCCCTATGGTCGAGCCGCCGCATCCGGTGCTCGCGCAGGGCAAGGTGCGGTATGTCGGCGATGCGGTCGCGATGGTGATCGCCGAGACCGTCGACCAGGCAAAGGATGCCGCCGAGGCGCTGGTGGTCAACATCGACCCGCTGCCCGCCGTCTCCAACATGGTCGCGGCGACCGCCGCGGGCGCGCCGCTGGTGCATGACGACGCCAAGGGCAACGTCTGCTTCGACTGGCATATCGGCGACAAGGACGCGGTGGATGCCGCCTTCGCCAAGGCCTTCAAGGTGGCGAAGATCGATGTGGTGAACAACCGGCTGGTGCCCAACCCGATCGAGCCGCGTGCGGCGATCGGCGATTTCGACCAGGCGACCGGCGAACACACGCTCTACACCACCAGCCAGAACCCCCATGTGATCCGCCTGCTGATGGGCGCCTTCGTGCTGCAGATTCCCGAGCACAAGCTGCGCGTCGTGGCGCCGGATGTCGGTGGCGGGTTCGGGGCGAAGATTTTCCACTATATCGAGGAAGCGGCGGTAACCTGGGCGGCCGCGCAGGTGAACCGTCCGGTGAAATGGACCTGCGAACGCAGCGAATCCTTCATCACCGACGCCCACGGCCGCGACCATATCACCCACGCCGAGCTGGCGTTGGCCGAGGACGGCGCATTCCTCGGGCTGAGAGTGAAGACGATGGCCAATCTCGGCGCCTATCTCTCGACCTTCGCGCCATCGGTCCCGACCTATCTGTCGGCGACGCTGCTTGCCGGCGTCTATACCACGCCCGCGATCTATTCCGAGGTGAAGGCGATCTTCACCAATACCGTTCCGGTCGATGCCTATCGCGGCGCCGGCCGTCCGGAGACCACGTTCCTGCTCGAACGCCTTGTCGACGTTGCGGCGAAGACGATGGGGATGGATCGTGTCGCCATCCGCCGGCGCAACTTCATCCCGCCCGATGCCTACCCCTATCAGACGCCGGTCGCACTGCAATATGACAGCGGCAATCACGAGGCGACGCTTGTCCGCTGCATGGAACTGGCCGACTGGAACGGCTTCGAGGCACGGCGCGCGGAATCGGCGAAGCGCGGCAAGCTGCGCGGCATCGGCATGTCGACCTATCTCGAGGCCTGCGGCATCGCGCCGTCTGCGGTTGCCGGTGCGCTTGGCGCCAGGGCTGGTCTTTACGAGGTCGCCAACGTCAAGGTGCACCCGACCGGATCGGTAACGCTCTATACTGGCACGCACAGCCACGGTCAGGGCCATGAGACGACTTTCGCCCAGCTCGTTGCCGACCAGCTCGGCGTGCCGTTCGAGCAGGTCGAGATCGTGCATGGCGATACCAGCAAGATCCCGTTCGGCATGGGCACCTATGGCAGCCGCTCGCTTGCCGTGGGCGGATCGGCAATCGTCAAGGCAGTCGACAAGATCATTGCCAAGGGCAAGAAGATCGCCGCTCACCTGATGGAAGCCTCGGTTGACGACATCGAATTCAAGGACGGCAAGTTCACCGTGGCCGGCACCGACAAGTCGAAAGCCTTCGGCGAGATTGCGCTGACCGCCTATGTGCCGCACAACTATCCGCATGACGAACTCGAGCCCGGCCTCGACGAGACGGCATTCTACGACCCGAAGAACTTCACCTTCCCCGGCGGGTGCCATATCTGCGAGGTGGAGGTTGATCCCGATACGGGTGTTGTCACCTTGCTCAACTTCACTGCCGTCGATGATATCGGCCGTGTGATCAACCCGATGATCGTTCATGGCCAGGTGCATGGCGGCGTTGCTCAGGGTATCGGGCAGGCGCTGCTCGAACATGCGATCTATGACGAAGCGGGTCAGCTGCTGTCCGGTTCGCTGATGGATTATACGATGCCGCGGGCAGACAATCTCGTGAGCATCCATGTCGGCACCGAATCGACGATGTGCACGCATAACCCGCTTGGCGCGAAGGGAGTGGGCGAGGTGGGGGCAATCGGCAGTCCGCCGGCCGTCATCAATGCCGTGGTCGACGCGTTGCGTGATTACGGGGTAACGCATGTGGACATGCCGGCCACAGCGCAGAAGATCTGGTCGATCATCAATGCGGCGTCGCCGCGGATGGCCGCCGAGTAACGGAGAGAAGAGATGTACGATTTCAAGTATCAGAAACCGGCTGCCGTGGATGACGCGGTAAAGGCGCTGGCGGCCGATCCCGAGGCCAAGGCGCTCGCCGGCGGCATGACCTTCATCCCCGTGCTCAAGCAGCGCCTGGCGAAGCCGAGCGCGGTGGTGGATCTCGCAGGATTGGGGCTTTCCGGCATCCGCCGCGAAGGTAATACGCTGGTTATCAAGGCGATGACCACGCATCGCGAGGTCGCGACATCGAAAGACGTGGCCGATGCGATTCCCGCGCTCGCGCACCTGGCCAGCCATATCGGCGACCGCCAGGTCCGTTACCGCGGTACGATCGGTGGGTCGCTCGCCAACAACGATCCCTCTGCCTGCTATCCCTCGGCTGTGCTGGCGCTTGGCGCAACCATCCGTACCACGAAGCGCGAGATCGCGGCGGACGACTATTTCCAGGGCATGTTCACCACCGCGCTCGAGCCGGACGAACTGATCACCGAGGTCTCGTTCCCGATCCCCGAGAAGGCGGCTTATGAGAAGTTCCCGAACCCGGCGTCGCGCTACGCGATGGTCGGCGTGTTTGTGGCAAAGAACGCGGGCGGCGTACGGGTTGCCGTGACCGGCGCCGGGAATAATGGTGTTTTTCGCCATACCGCGATGGAGCAGGCGCTGTCGGCGCATTTCGCTCCCGACGCGATCAGCGGCGTGAAGACACCGGAAGAGGATATGAGCAGCGACATCCATGCCAGCGCCGCGTATCGGGCGCATCTTGTGGGCGTGATGGCGCGGCGGGCTGTTGCGGCCTGCGGCTAGCCGGTTCAGGTTGGTATCCGGGAAAGGGCGGCATCAAGCCGCCCTTTTTCGTGATGTAGGGATTGTGACCGTAACGCTGTCCCGTTTTGTTACAACCGGGAATGTGGCGCCCAATTCGCACTTGCGTCAGGACCGACATGTCGTATTGTCGGCATACTTCGCATGTTGCGGAGAGAAAAGCGGAAAACGCGTTTGAACCACAACGTTCCAGGAGATACATCCATGTGGACCAAGCCGAAGCTCGTCGAAATCGCCGTTGGCACCGAAATCAACTGCTACGCCTGCGCTGATCTCGACTGATCTGAACACAAGGTGCCGGAGCCGGTGCCTCGCGCCGGTTCCGGCGATCTATCAAATCCATGAAGATCATCATTCTCGGTGCCGCCGCCGGAGGCGGCTTTCCGCAGTGGAATTGTGCCTGCGGCAATTGCGCGCGGGCGCGTTGTGGCGATCCGGCAGCGAAGCCGCGGACCCAGGCCGCGCTGGCCGTCAGCGTCAACGACTCGGATTATGTGATCTTTAACGCCTCTCCGGATCTGCGCGGGCAGATCCTTGCGACCCCCGCACTTCAGCCTCGTTCCGGACTGCGCGACAGTCCCATTGCGGCAGCGGTACTGACGGGAGGGGATGTTGACTTCACGGCCGGTCTGCTCAATCTGCGCGAGGGGCATCGGTTCGGCCTGTATGCGGGCCGGCGGATTTTTGACTTGCTCGGTGACAGCCAGATTTTCCGCGTGCTGGATGCCGGCCTGGTACCGCGCCGCGAGCTTCCGGTCGATGTGCCGACGCGGCTTGCCAACTGCGCGGGGCAGGATCTCGGAATCACCGTGGAAGCCTTCGTGGTACCAGGCAAGGTGGCACTTTATGCCGAGGATGTGAGCCGCGCGGATTTCGGCTCATCCGAGGGCGACACGATCGGGCTGCGCATTGCCGACGATCATGGCAGGGCGTTCTTCTATATCCCCAGCTGCGCCAGGGTTTCGGAGGATGTGGCAAGACGGGTGCGCGGTGCGGCGCTCGTCCTGTTCGACGGCACGCTTTGGCACGACAATGAAATGATCGAGGCGGGTCTGATGCCCAAGACAGGTGCGCGGATGGGGCATATCAGCGTCAGCGGGCCTGAGGGATCGATCGCTGCGTTCGCCGGGCTCGATGTCGCGCGGAAGGTGTTTGTTCATGTCAATAACAGCAATCCGATGATTCTTGACGACACGCCGGAGCGCGCCGAGGCGGAGCGCGCAGGGTGGATCGTGGCCCATGACGGGATGGAGATCGTGCTATGACGGTGCTGATGAGTCCGGACGAACTGGAAGCCGCGCTCCGCGCAGTGGGTGCGGCGCGGTACCACAACCGCCATCCGTTCCATCAGCTTCTGCACGGCGGGAAACTGGATAAGCGGCAGGTTCAGGCTTGGGCGCTCAATCGCTACTGTTATCAGGCGGCGATTCCGATCAAGGATGCCACGCTGATCGCCCGCACTGATGATTCCGAGTTGCGCCGGATCTGGCGCCAGCGCCTTGTCGATCACGACGGCACGCAACCGGGAGAGGGCGGCATCGTCCGCTGGCTGGCTCTCGCCGAGGGGCTGGGACTCGATCGCGACATGGTCATCAGCGAGCGCCGTGCCCTCCCGGCGACGCGGTTCGCCGTGCGCGCCTATGTCGATTTCGTGCGCGACCGCTCGTTGCTGGAGGCCGTGGCGTCGTCGCTGACGGAAATGTTCTCGCCGACGATCATTTCCGAGCGCGTTTCCGGCATGCTTGCCAATTACGACTTCATCACGAGGGAAACGCTGGCCTACTTCAATGCGCGTCTCGACCAGGCGCCGCGCGACGCCGATTTCGCGCTCGACTACGTCAAGCGCCATGCCCGCACGCCGGAGCAGCAGCAGGCGGCCATCGCGGCGCTGACATTCAAGTGCGATGTGCTCTGGGCGCAACTCGACGCGCTGCACCATGCCTATGTCAGCCCGGGGCTGATCCCGCCCGGGGCGTTCGGCCATGATGGTATCTGGTCGTGACACTCACTGCTGACAGCGTGCCGCATCTGCCGCGGCACGTCAGGTTTCGCTTCGATGCAGCACGCAACTGCCACGTCCTGCTCGCCCCCGAGATGGTCATCATGCCGGATGCGATTGCGGTAGCGATTCTCGATGCGGTTGATGGCATAGCCAGCGTCGGCGCGATCGCCGATACGCTTGCCGCGCGCTATGAGGCGCCGCGCGAGGCGGTGCTGGCGGATTGCATCGAGATGCTTAACGATCTCGCGAGGAAAGGGATGATCGCGTCATGAACGATCTCGCACCCGCCACGGTGAATGCAACACGGCATGCACCCGCGCCGCCGCTCGCGATGCTGATGGAACTCACGCATCGTTGTCCGCTCAAATGCCCGTATTGCTCGAACCCGCTCGCCATGGACCGCGCGCGCGACGAGATGAGCACCGAAACATGGAAGCGCGTGATTAGCGAGGCGGCGGCGCTTGGCGCGCTGCAAGGGCATTTCTCGGGTGGCGAACCCATGGTGCGGGACGATCTGGTGGAGCTGGTCCGCCATGCGCATCGCGAGGGACTTTATACCAATCTGATCACCTCGGCGGTGCTGCTCGACAAGCGCCGGATGGATGAACTGGCCGAGGCCGGACTGGATCATGTGCAAATCAGCTTCCAGGGATCCGAGACTGCGTTAGCTGACCATATCGCAGGGTTGAGACATGCACATGTGAAGAAGCTCGCCGCGGCGCGGCTGGTGCGGGGCGCAGGCCTGGCCCTGACGGTGAACGCCGTGATGCACCGGCGCAACCTGCACCAGTTGCCGGCGATGCTCGACCTTGCGGTCGAGGCCGGGGCGCAGCGGATAGAGGTCGCGCATGTACAGTACTACGGCTGGGCGTTGAAGAACCGCGCGGCCCTGATTCCGACCCGTGCGCAGCTCGACGAGGCGACGCGCATCGTCGAGGTCGCGCGTCAGAAGCTCGAAGGCGTGCTGAACATCGACTATGTCGTGCCCGACTATTACGCATCTCGCCCCAAGGCCTGCATGGGCGGCTGGGCGCGGCGGTTCTTCAATGTGACGCCGTCGGGAAAGGTGCTGCCGTGTCATTCTGCGGAAACCATCGGTCATCTGCATTTCGACACGGTTCAGGAGAAGTCGCTTGCCGAGATCTGGGCGCATTCCGAGGCGTTCAACGTCTATCGCGGCACGGAGTGGATGCCCGAGCCATGCAAGGGCTGCGATCGCGCGGAGATCGACTGGGGTGGATGCCGCTGCCAAGCGCTGGCCCTGACGGGTGATGCCGCGGCAACGGACCCTGCCTGCGGCCTCTCGCCGCATCACGCGATGATGAAGGAACTCGCTGTAGCGGAAAGCGCAGCGGGTGCCGAGGATTTCGCCTACCGGATGATTTCGTAGAGCGCCACGGCCGCGGCTGCTGACACATTAAGGCTTTCCATTCCGCCCGGCATCGGCAGCGAGACAAGTTCGTCGCAGGTTTCGCGGGTCAGGCGGCGCAGCCCTTCGCCCTCGGCCCCGAGCACCAGGGCGGCACGACGGTTGCCGATCGCGTCGCGCGACAGATGCGACAATCCTGCCGCATCGAGCCCCATGACCCACAGACCCGCCGCCTTTAGCGCGATCAGCGCCCGAGCGATGTTCACTGTGCGTAGCAGCGGTATCCGTTCCAGCGCGCCGGAAGCTGCCTTGGCGAGTGCACCGCCCTCCTCTGGGGCATTGCGTTCCTGCGCAATGACCATTGCCGCGCCGAAGGCCTGGGCTGAGCGCAGGATCGCCCCGACATTGCGCGGGTCGGTGATCTGATCGAGCACGAGAACCGGGCCCGGACGTTTGAGTGCGTCGTTCAGCGATGGCGGCACCAGGGGATCGGCCTGCAGGGCAACGCCCTGATGCACGATACCGCGGCCAAGCATCTGGTCGAGTCGATCGCGCTCGATCCGCTCGGGTTGAATCGGCCATGGATGCGGTAGGCGCCCGGCGAGTGCGGCTTCGCCTTCCTCGGTAACAACGAGGCGGCGCAGCCTGCGGGCGGGATTCGCAAGCGCCGCCTCGACGGAATGCAATCCATAGAGCCAAAGCCCACCGGCGGATGATGCGGGTCGCCGGTCACGCGGCGCATCGCCTTGTGACCGCCTGTGAGGATGCGGGCCGCGAGGAAGTTTGTGGCGGCCGCCGTTGCCAGCCTTTCCGTGAGAGTCGCGCTTGTCCATGGCGGCTCTCTAGCCTGCGACCACCGATGTTGACAACGCCGGCGCGATCGAAGATTACGGGCGGCGGAGAGGTGCCCGAGTGGCTAAAGGGGGCGGACTGTAAATCCGCTGGCGCACGCCTACGTTGGTTCGAATCCAACCCTCTCCACCATCTCCCGATGAACTGAACCGGATGGATGCCTTGCAGCTTGCATGGCAAATCGTTCAGTCGTCAATTGTATGCGCGGAAACCCATATATTTCTGGGGTAAAATATCAATCATTATGAAATATAATCGTCAAAAATATTTCATAATGATTGTATTCGATGCGTAATAAAAAATAATTCTGAAAAATTATTCAACAAATTGAATAATCGGAGTTACTCTACGACGCTATAACGCGTTCGCCTTTCGAGGGGAGCTGCGGATGTCTGAGATTCTTGATCCTCGATACTACAGGCTCGTTGCGCCGGTTAACGTATGGGTATGCATAGGCCGGGCACGAGCGGAGCGCTCCGGCGGGCGTGCGGGGGCCATGCATCCAATCTACCTGGCTGCGGGCCTGTTGCCCGGCGATGAACTCGTTGAATACTGGCGTGAGGCCTTCGTGGTCTTCGCGGAGGGGATGGAGCGCTGGCCCGTTCAGTTTGAAACCCCTTTCGATCGCGATGAGGGCATCCGCAATCAACCGACTGTTGGAAAATCGGTTCCGGAGGGAATCCGGCAGTTTTGTCTGCGACCGTTGCCAGGGGGCCCGCGTCACCGGGCACAGGAGCAGGCCCCCGCCGATCAGAACCGGCACCCGGTGCAGGCAAGTCGCGTGGTGCGGCTAGATCCCGACGTGGAAGGTAATCAAGCCCGCATGTTTCGAAGCCCGGTAATGGCGACCCAGTATCTTGCCGGTACGCTGCTGGGCCTCCGTCTGACCCGGCAGTTTCGGCCAGACGTTGCCCACCATGCTCCCAAACGGTGGCTTGCCGCATCATGACCGGCACTGTTCCGGCTCACGACCACAGTCGTTGAGACATGACGGCGTCAACTACGGGTAATGATCCGGGCGATGGTCAATGCGTCGCCGAACTGGTCTCCGTGGTGGCGAGCATATCGTGGATCCAGCTAATCGCGGCAGCCACATCGATGCGGCTGCCGGGGTGTGCGGCAGGGCCGGCGATGGTCATGGAAAGGCTTGGCACGGTCTTGGCCTGAGAGACGGCAGGGCGGGCAGCCAGAGTCAGGTTCAGGTGGTCCTGCGCGAGATTGAGGTCGCCAGCCGCGGCCAGCTCGCCGGCCGGGCCACTGAGGGCGGCATGGTCGAGCCGCACTGTGCGCTGGCCAATCGTCGCCGTCAGATCAAGCAGATTGAAGGTGGTCGTTCCCTTGCCAAGCAAACCGCGAAGAGCGTGGGCCGTCGCGATCGGACCAACCGGATGCGGCGCCTGGATGGCTGCGCCGAGTGTCTGTCCGACGCCGGCAAGATCAAGCCCTGAGATCGTGATGCCGTGACTCGACGCGGTGAGACTGCCTGCGAGCGAGCGCTGCCATGCCCGCCCGGAATCGCCCTGGGCCATGAGATTGGCACCGAGATCGACCGTGCCTCCGGAGAGCGGAAGCGCAAGGCCGTGGGTGGCAGCGATTGACGCAACGGCTGAGGCCCGTGCCCCGGTCAGGCTGGCCTGCAGGCTGAGCGTGGCCGGCGTGCTTCCCGCCGCGCCGGTGAGGATCGCGCGGCCCGAAAGCCTGCCGCCAACGACTTCCGCGCGGTTTAGCGTGACCGCGATGCGTGGCGCCAGCTTTCCCTGGTCGAGGGCAAGGCTGAACGACGCGTGCCGTGCCACCGTTTCGCCGAACCGTTCGACCCGTGCCGCGCTGAGGATGGGGAAATTGACGCGTAACCCGCTGCCAAGGGCGGCTCTGGCAGCTCCCTCCAATGCCGGCGGGGCGGGAACCGCCAGCGTATCGGCGGCAATTCTCCCGGAGATCTGTGGAGGACCGTCGGCCAGATCGGCGTTGATCCTGCCTGAAATCGTCAGCGCGCCGAGCGAGGCAACGAAATCGGAGAGGCCCATGTGGCCACCCACGAAGAAACCGGCCGCGCGTAGACTGGCCGACCCAGGGCCGGGCCAGCCGAGTCCGGCATGTTCGCCGAGCAGGTTGGCGCCGCCGAGGCTGCGTATCAACGCCACAGCATTCGGTGCCCGAAGCGTGATCGGACCTACTGCGGAACGATTCGTGAGGTCGATCACCGGCGCGGCAGCGGCGTGAAGTGAGCCGAGACGGAGAGCCCACGTCGTCGCCAGCGCCTTCTCGGCGCCATCGGCAGCGATCGCAAGCGAAAAAGGTTGACGGAGCGCCTGGTGCGTTGCCCAGCGGTCCGGCAGACCGAGAATGCGTGCGAGTGCCGTCATTGTGTTCTGTGCGTCCGGCCCGGCCAGAAACAATCGGGCGCCGATCACATCGCCGTTGGCTTTGCGCAGTCCACGACCGAGGAGCAGCCCCCGGCCGAGATGCGCGCTGGCGAGGCGGATATGAACGCCTCCTCCGATAGCAGCATCGTGCAGGCTGGCGTCGACAAGCAGGTCGGTGGCTTCGATTTCAGGCTTTGCGCCTTTTGTGGCGGCAGGAACCGCGAGTTGACGCGCAGTGATCTGCACCGAACCATCATAGCGTGGCTTTGCGCTCGAAAGGGCAACGGCCAGATGATCGAGCAGCAGGTGATCGAGTGTCAGACGGGTCAGATCAAGACGGGCGACGATATGGGCCCGATCGCCCGCGGGGGTAACACGCGCGGCGCCAGTAAAGGCGGGGATCACGGCGGTCGCGGCTTCCTTGCCCTGCAGATCATCGAGGCTGATCGTGCCGTCTGGTCCCAGGGTCATCCGTCCGTCAACATCGAGCGGACCGGCCTTGGCCGGCCATGACGGCAGGAACGGCAGCCGCGGCCGAAGTGCCGCCACTGTCGCCGCGGGATCGGGGGCGCGAAGGCTGAAATGTCCCGCGGCTGCCGGGCCGAGGGCGCCGGCAAAGCCGAGTTCGGCGTTACCGGGTAGTGTGGCTGTCAACGACTGGGCGCGCAGCGACCGGTCGTCTGCGAGGATCAAAGCGTTGGCTTTGGCGATCGGCACGCCGGCAACGGTGCCCGAAACGTCGAGGTTGGCGGCTACCGGCACGACGGAGCGTATCCGGGCGAGCAGGGCGGCGGCGATTCCGAGGTCGAGCCCATCGCCTTTCGCGGTGATTCGCAGTAGTGGCGCCGGGACGAGGGCCAATGCGCCCTGACCTTCCACCTGAGCCGAGCCGAATTGCGCGGAGACGTTCTCGAACGCGGCCAGGTGCCCGGTTGCCGCAAGCTGGCCGGTGACGTGCAGCGGAGCCGATGATTTCTGCAGTTCGGGCAGAAGCTCCGAAACGGCCTTCTTGTCCGCCGCTATATCGATAACGCCTTCGAGACGGCTATCGTGGCCGAGCGCGCCGTGGAAGGAGAGAGTGGTGAGGGCATCCTTGCCAAGTTTGAGTTCCGCCGTCATCGGGGCGGGGCCATCACTACCGGTATCATCGACCCTGAGCGCGATCGCGGCCGGGGTTTTGCCGAGCATCGTGGTGCCGCTAGCGGAAATCACGGCCTGCGGGCCGCCGGTGAAGATCGAAAGGTTGGCGTGGTCGAGGCGCAGCGGGCCTATCCTGAAGGTGCCGTCATGCAGCGTCGCGTGCAGAGACCCGAGCCACGGCGGCGGTGCGAGGGCCTCCGCGCCGCCGGGCAGGGGCCAGGGCAGGGTAATGTATGGGTGTTGCAGGGCGAGGCGGGTTGCGCGAAGCCGGCCAAGCAGGAGGGGGCCCGGAGCGAGATCGAGTTTCAGGACGGCTGTCGTTACCTGCGCGCCATGCGGTCCGCCAATGATGACATTCTCGGCGACCAGTTGGGGATCCGGCAGCAGAGATAGCGTGATCGGCCCCTCGATATAAACCGGCCGGCCGACAACTCCGCTCGCCAGTCGCTCGATCGCGCCTCGATGATAATCGCCGGAGATCAGCCTGGGCCCGTAAAGCACGGCAGCGCCGATCAGCATGGCAAGACCCAGCAAACCGGCAATGAGAGTGGTACGCCTGCGCGAAGCCCTCTGCCTAGTCCGCTGCTGCTCGCCGTCGCCGGTCATGAAGCCGCTGGTATCAGACCGCGGCGATCCGCGCCACGCCTGCCGCGGTCATCGCCTGCCACGCTGCCGCCAGCGATCCATCCAGATCGATGCCCCGGCAGGCCGGCTCGATCACACGTGCTTCCAAACCGAAGCGCCTCGCATCTTGTGCCGACCAGGCGACACAATAGTCAGTCGCGAGGCCGCAGAGATCGACCCGCTCGATGCCGCGGGCGGCGAGCCAGCCGTCGAGACCCGTGCGGGTTGTCCGATCGGCTTCCAGGAAGGCGGAGTAGGAATCGATCAGGCGATTCAATCCCTTGCGCTGGATCACTGCGGCATGGGGAATATGGAGGTCGCGGTGCAGCGCTGCGCCGGGGCTGTCCATCACGCAGTGATCCGGCCAGAGCACCTGCGTTCCGTAGACGAGGGGTATGGTTTCGAACGGAGACCGTCCCGGATGCTGGCTGGCGAAGGAGACATGGTCGGCCGGGTGCCAGTCCTGCGTGATGATGACCGTCTGGTAGTGCCGCGCAAGAGCGTTGATCACCGGCACCACCACGTCGCCATCCGGTACGGCAAGGGCACCTCCGGCGCAAAAATCTGTCTGGACATCGATGACGAGAAGCGCGGTGCGGCTGTCCATATCGTGAAGATAGTCCGCATCGGACCGGCGAGATAGGGGGGCGGACGGTTGCCGAAGATGTCCGTTATCGGTAATAATCACAGTTGTTGCCTGCGACGCGGGCGGCGGCGCAGGAGAGGCAGCGACAAGATGGCACATTTCGGGCGAGTAGCGGGAAAGACCGCGCTGGTGAGCGCCGCGGGGCAGGGTATCGGCCGCGCGATTGCCGAGGCGCTGATACGCGAAGGGGCACAGGTGATCGCGACCGATCGTGATCCGAAGCTACTCGACGGGCTGACTGGTGCCGAGACCGTGCAGCTGGACGTGCTGGAGGATACCTCAATCAGAGCGCTTGCGTCCTCGCTGGGCAAGATTCACATTCTGGTGAATGCCGCAGGTTTTGTCGCGCACGGCTCCGTGCTGGAGTGTTCCGAGCGCGATTGGGCCTTTTCCTTCGATCTAAACGTTACCGCCATGTTCCACATGATCCGTGCCTTTCTGCCGGGGATGCTGGAGGGCGGCGGAGGATCGATCATCAACGTCGCTTCGGCCGCCGGGTCCATCAAGGGTGTACCAAACCGTTTTGCCTATGGCGCGTCGAAGGCCGCCGTTGTCGGGCTGACCAAATCGGTCGCGGCGGATTACGTGACGCAGGGCGTGCGCTGCAATGCCATCTGCCCCGGTACGGTGGAGAGCCCGTCACTGCGCGGACGTATCGCGGCCCTTGCCGCGGCTCGCAAAGTCGATGAAGCCGTCATCGAGGCCGAATTCATCGCCCGCCAGCCCATGGGGCGGCTCGGCATGCCGGAGGAGATCGCTTCTCTCGCGCTTTATCTCGCATCCGACGAGTCCCGATTTACCACAGGCGTCGCCCATGTGATCGACGGCGGCTGGTCGAACTGAAGGAACCCGCCATGAGCAGTACCCCGAAACGTCTCCGCTCCACCCAATGGTTCGATAACCCGGATAATCCCGGCATGACGGCGCTCTATCTCGAGCGCTACCTCAATTACGGGCTGACGCGCGAGGAACTGCAATCCGGCAAGCCGATCATCGGCATCGCGCAGACCGGCAGTGACCTGTCGCCCTGCAACCGGCATCATCTCGAACTCGCCAAGCGCGTGTCGGATGGAATCCGTGCCGCGGGCGGCGTGCCGATCGAGTTTCCGGTGCACCCGATCCAGGAAACCGGCAAGCGGCCGACTGCGGCGCTCGACCGCAATCTTGCCTATCTCGGACTGGTCGAGGTGCTCTACGGCTACCCGCTGGACGGCGTGGTGCTCACCACCGGCTGCGACAAGACCACGCCGGCGATGCTGATGGGGGCGGCAACGGTGGATCTGCCGTCCATCGTGCTGTCTGGCGGGCCGATGCTGGATGGGCATTTCGAGGGCGAACTGGTGGGCTCCGGCACCGTCGTGTGGGAAGCGCGGCGGCGGCTCGCTGCTGGCCAGCTCGACTACGACAAGTTCATCGACATGGTGGCCGGCTCGGCGCCAAGCGTTGGCCATTGCAACACGATGGGCACGGCATCCTCGATGAACGCGATGGCCGAGGCCCTTGGCATGTCGCTGCCCGGCTGCGCCGCCATCCCGGGGCCCTACCGCGAACGCGCGCAGATCGCCTACGAGACCGGCAAGCGGATTGTCGCGATGGTCCACGAGGATTTGCGGCCGTCGAAGATCCTGACGCGCAAGGCGTTCGAAAACGCGATCGTCTGCGCCTCGGCGATCGGTGCCTCGACAAACTGCCCGCCGCACGTCATCGCCATCGCACGGCATATCGGCGTCGAACTCGACATCAAGGACTGGGACCGGATCGGCTACGAGATTCCGCTTCTGGTCAACATGATGCCGGCGGGCAAGTATCTTGGCGAGTCCTACTACCGTGCGGGCGGGCTGCCGGCGGTGATCGGCGAGCTGATTCGCCAGGGCAAATTCCACGCCGACGCACTGACCGTGAGCGGCCGCAGCATGGGCGAGGAGAACGCCGGGAAGCGCAGCATTGATGCCGACGTGATCCGCAGCTTCGACGATGCGCTGGCCGAACATGCCGGCTTCGCCGTGCTGAGCGGCAACCTGTTTTCCAGCGCGATCATGAAGACCTCAGTGATTTCAGAGGAATTCCGTGACCGCTACATGCGCCGGCCCGGTGATGAGGACGCTTTCGAGGGACGCGCGATCGTCTTCGAGGGGCCGGAGGATTATCACCACCGGATCAACGATCCCACGCTGAACATCGATGAAAACTGCATCCTGGTGATCCGCAATTGCGGACCCATCGGCTATCCGGGTTCGGCCGAAGTGGTGAACATGCTGCCGCCGGACGCACTGGTGCGTCAGGGCGTGAACCAGTTGCCCTGCATTGGTGATGGCCGGCAGTCCGGCACTTCGGGAAGCCCCTCGATCCTGAATGCCTCGCCGGAATCGGCGGTGGGCGGCGGCCTTGCACTGCTCAAGACCGGCGATGTTATCCGCGTCGATCTCAAGGATCGCAGCGCCAACATCCTGATCGACGAGGCCGAGCTTACGGCGCGGCGGGCGGCGTTGACCTTGCCGGACCTGGTCAACCAGACGCCCTGGCAGGAAATCCATCGCCGTTTCACCGGCCAGCTTGAAACCGGTGCTGTGCTGGAGAATGCCCCGCAATATCAGCGAGTCGCCGAGCGTTTTGGTGTGCCGCGCGACAACCACTGATCTTGACCTTGCCGCCGCCCGGAGCTGGTTCCGGGCGGCGGCAAGCCGATTTGCCTAACGCCAGAGGCGGCGGCCGGTGCCATCCGGCCCGCGGAGTGCGTCGCGCGCCGCCTCGATCGCGCCGGGGTTGCCGACGAGCGAGGGCTTCACCACCTCGAAATAGGGCGAGACATCGAAGTCGCGTGGCACGAAGAGTTGATGATCGCGCACGCGGAGAATTTCGGCGACGCAGATATCGCAATCATGTGCGTGCGAGTCGTTTGGGCCGATCATCGGCAGGATCGGATAAAGTACCGACTGGAAGGCCTGTGCGACGAGTGTCGAGCAGATCGCGCGCGTGGGGTCACCGGCGCCGAAGGCGATGAGGCGGCGGCGCAGATGCACCGGCACCGGCGGGGTCGGGATCATGTAGCGTAGAAGATCCAATACGTTCCGCAGATCGTAGCGGGCGCCGCGGCGGGATAGTGCGAAATCGATCACGCGCTGTCGTTCGCTTTCCGACAGGCCGACCGCGCGGCAGATGCGCAGATGATAATCTCTGAATGCTTCGAGCCCCACCATCCGCACGCCCTCGACCACATCGGCTTCGATGAAGCACGGTTCGGGAGGCGTATCCGGCAGGCGCCGCCGCAGGCCGACATAAAGCGCGACGTGCGACCAGGTGGACTGGGTCAGATACTTGATGGCGATGCTGAACCGGCTGTGACCCTCTACCAGCACCACGTCGGCGGGTTGGAGACAGGCAACAAGCTGGCCGATATCCGTTGCCGGGGCGATGGCGTGGCCGTGCGTGGGAGCGGACAGAAAGCGTGCAAGCCGGGTACCGATCCAGCCGGCAACGCGGTTCATCAGTGGCGCTGACCTTGCGCGCCGTATCGCGCCATGTGCGCTCCTCCCGGTGTCGTATTCCGACGGATTATCCAGAGCAAATCATAAGCCGCAGCGAAGGCTTGAATCAAAGGAAAGAATGACCGGCAGCGTTCAACTTCCGGGGTTTGCCAGTTCTTCGAGAATGGGGCAGTCCGGCCTGTCACTGCCATGGCAGCTTTCAACGAGGCGCCTCAGCTCCGCGCTCATGGAATGTAGCGCCGCTGCTTTCGCCTCGAGTTCGGCGATATGGGCAACGGCGATGGCCTTCACGTCGCGAGAGGGGCGGTTACGGTCGCGCCAGAGTGAAAGCAATGCCCGGATATCGACGATGGCAAAGCCGAGGTCACGGGCGCGGTGAATGAAGCGCAGCTCGTGCACCAACCGCTCATCGTAAAAACGGTAATTGTTGGCTTCGCCGCGCAGCGGCGGCGTGATCAGGCCGATCCGTTCGTAATGGCGGATCATCTTGGCCGAAACGCCGCTCCGCGCCGCGGCCTCGCCGATCGTGATCTCCGTCCGGGTCATGCTGCCGCCTCACGCTACATGAGGTCAGCCATGGCTGACCTCATCCTCCGTACGATGCTTCTGACCTACCACCATATAAACCGCGGGCAGCACGAACAACGTGAAAAGTGTGCCTATCGAAAGGCCTGCGGCGATCACCATGCCCATGTTGAACCGGGCGGCCGCGCCGGCGCCGCTGGCGATGATCAGCGGCAGTACCCCCAGCACCATGGCTGCAGTGGTCATCAGGATAGGTCGCAGCCGGATGCCGACCGCGTGCTCGATCGCCTCGCGCTTGGTCATGCCGGCGAGTTGCGCTTCGTTCGCGACCTCGACGATCAGGATGCCGTGCTTGCTGATCAGTCCCATCAGCGTGACCAGACCCACCTCGGTATAGATGTTCAGGCTGAGTCCGAAGCCGAGATAGATAAAGATCAACGCGCCGACGATGGCCATCGGCACCGAAACCAGAATGATGAGCGGATCGCGGAACGAATTGAACAGTGCCGCGAGCGCAAGGAAAATCACGATCACCGCGAAGCCGAATGTCGCGAGGAAGCCGCCCTGTTGCTGGATGAACTGACGCATCGGGCCGCCGTAATCCACCTCGTACCCGCTCGGAAGATCCTTCGCCGCGATCTGCTGCAATACCTTCACCGCCTCGCCGGTGGAGACGCCCGGCGCTGCGACACCCTGGATCGTTGCGGCGTTCAACTGCTGAAAGTGGTTGACGGATTCCGGGATGACCTCATTGCGGATGGTTGCGATCGCGCCAAGCGGGATCGGGACGCCGTTGATGTTGGCGACCGGATAGTCGAGCAACTGTGACACGTTCAGCCGGCTTGCCTGGGTGACCTGCGGGATCACCTTGTAAGAGCGGTTGTCGAGGCTGAAATAATTCACGTAAAGCCCGCCAAGCGCCTGTGCCATCGCGGCGCCAACCTGACTCATGTCGAGCCCGAGAGTGGCCGCCTTGGCACGGTTGATCACGACGGTGGCCTGCGGCTGATCGATCTTCAGGTCGCTTTGCAGGAAGATGAACTTGCCGGTCTTCAGCGCTCCGGCCAGCACTTTCTGCGCCACGCCGTTGAGGGCGCTGAACGGATCGGTCGTCTTGATCACGAACTGCACCGGCAGACCCTGCGAGCCAGGAAGCGGTGGGGGCTGGAATGCGACAATCTGTTGGCCGGCGACACCCTCTGCCGCCTGCTTCTGGATTTCGTTCTGCAATGCAGTTGCCGACTTTGTCCGTTCCGTCCAGGGTTTGAGGACCATGCCGGCGATCGCGAAGGTCGGCGTTTCGAACTGGAAGGTATGGCCGACCGACTTGTGCGACATCATCAGCCGGTTCAACTCCCGGTCCCAGAGCAGCTTCTGCTGGAGGGTGGCGTTCGGCGCCGAGGTCGAGGAGAGGATCACCACGCCCTGGTCTTCCTGCGGCGCGAGTTCGCTCTTCGCCCCGGCGGCGAGGAAATAGATGCTGCCGAGCACGATGGCGCCGAAGACGAGCGTGACCGGCAGGGTGCGCAGACTGCTGCGAAGCATCCGCATGTAGCGCCGATGCACCGTGTTGAAGAGTTTGTCGATGAAGTGAACGAGGCGGGCTTCCCAGTCGGTGCCGTCGCGCGGAATGTGATGCAGCAGGCGGGAGGAGAGCATCGGCGAGAGGGTGAGCGCGATGATCGCCGACACCGTCACCGCCGAGACCAGGGTAAAGGCGAACTCGGTGAACAGGGCGCCGGTCAGGCCGGACTGGAAGCCGATCGGCACATAGACCGCGGCGAGAACGACGGTCATCGCAATGATCGGGTTGGCGAGTTCGGCGGCGGCGTTGATCGCGGCGTGCAGTTTCGTTTCGCCGTTGTCGAGATGGCGGTTGACGTTCTCGACAACGATGATCGCATCGTCCACCACCAGGCCGATTGCCAGCACGAGGGCCAGCAGCGTCAGCAGATTGATCGAGAAGCCGAGCATCAGCATTGCCGCGAATGTGCCGATCAGCGAAAGCGGAATCGCGATCACGGGGATAAACACCGATCGCGGCGTGCCAAGGAAGGCGAAAACCACGAGCACGACAATCAGCAGAGCCTCGATCAGTGCCGCGACCACCTCATGGATCGAGGCGTTCACGAAGGCCGCCGAGTTGTAGACAATCGCGCCGTCGAGCCCTGCCGGCAACTGCTTCTGGATTTCCGGGAAGCGCTTCTCGACGCCGCTGATTACCGAGAGCAGGTTGGCGGCGGGTGCGACCTGGATGCCGATATAGACACCCGGCTTGCCGTCGAAGGCGACTTCGGCATCATAGCTGTCGGAGCCGAGCTTCACCCGCGCCACATCGCCGAGCCGCACGATTGCGCCACCCGACTGCTTGACGATCAGACGGCGGAACGCGGCGGCGCTGTGCAGCGAGGTCGATGCCGTCAGCGTATCCTGGGTCATCGTGCCCTTGGTGTTGCCAAGCGCGCTGATAAAATCGTTGCCGGCAAGCGCGTCGTAGACATTGGTCGCGGTCAGGCCATAGGCCGCGAGCTTCGCGGGCTCCAGCCAGATCCGCATCGCAAAGTTCTGCGCGCCAAGAATCTCCGCCGTCTGCACTCCCGGCACCGACTGCAACTGCGGTTGCACGACTCGGGTGAGATAGTCCGTGATCTGGTTCGGTGACAGGACGTTGCTCTTGAAGCCGATATACATGGCATCGAGCTGCTGGCCGACCTGCAGCTTGAGCTGGGGTTGCTGTGTGCCCGACGGCAACTGGTTCAAAACCGACTGGATCTGAGCCTGGATCTCGGTCAGCGCCTTGTCCGGATTGTAGTTGAGGATGAGGAAGACCTTGATCGTGCTGGTCGAGGTCTGGCTCTGCGAGGTCATGTAGTCGATGCCGTTGACCTGTGCGATCGCATGTTCGATCGGCGTCGTCACGAAGCCGGCAATGGTGTTCGGGTCGGCGCCCGGATAGGTGGTGGTGATCGTGATCGTCGCGTTCTCTGTCTTCGGATATTCGAGGACAGGAAGCCCGGCGAGCGCGCGCAGACCGAGCACGAGGATCGCGGCGCTGACCACGATCGACAGCACAGGCCGCCGGATGAATAGGGTCGTGAGATTTTTCATGGCGTGCGCTTATTCGTTCGGCACGGAGGGATTGGGCAGGTTCTGCGGCAGGATCTTGTTGTTGATCGCGACAGGTGTGCCGTTTTTCAGCTTCATCTGGCCCGCGACCACGACCTCGTCGCCCGATTTGAGGCCCTTGAGCACGGCGACCTGATCGCCGCGCGTCTGTCCCAGGGTCACGAAAACCTGTTCGGCAGACTTGTGCGTCTTGCTCCGCTTGTCGGGCTTCACGAGAAATACAGTATCGCCGTAAGGATTGTAGGCAATTGCCGTCTTCGGCAAAGTGATTTCGTTTTGCGGCGCGCCGACATCAATGCTGACCCGCGCGAACATACCGGGTCGGAGTTCCTCATGCGGATTGGTCAGCACCGCACGGATTTGGATCATGCGCGTTGCTGTCCCGACGGCGGAATCGAGTGCCGTGATCTTTCCTTTGAACTCGATGCCGGGGAATCCGTCCACGGAAATGTCGGCCTTCATGCCCGGCCGAATCGTCCGCAATGCGGTCTGCGGCAGGTAGAAATCGACGGCGATCGGGTTGAGCTGCTCAAGCGTGGCGATGGTTGTGCCAGCGGCGAGGAACTCACCGATATCGACGGCGCGAATGCCGATTCTGCCGGAGAATGGCGCGAAAATCCTTTTCTCCTGCATCAGCGCCTTCTGGCTGCGCACCTGCGCTTCGGCGCTGGCGAGATTGGCCCGGTCAGTATCGACAGTCTGCGCGCTCACCGCCCGTACCTGATACTGGGCGAGATCACGCCGATAGGTGATCGCGTCGAGTTTTGCCGTCGCTTCCAGCTGTGCGAGCACGGCATCGTCGTTGTTCGGACGAAGGGTGAGCAGGAGCTGGCCTTTGTTCACGTCCTGGCCCGATCTGAAGTCGATCGTGTTGACGATGCCAGCGACCTGCGCCGAGAGAGCGGCTCCCTGAAGCGCCACGAGGCTGCCGGTGGCCGTCTCGGTATTCTGGAACGGCGTTTCCTTCGCGACCATGGTCGCGACCGTCTGCGGTGGGTTCTTCAGCGTGGCGATAAATTTCGCGATCATCACGTCGCGGAACGCGCCGAAGCCGAAGATCGCGCCGAGCACGAGGGCCGCAAGCACGAGCATCACGATCATGCGTAGCAGGATCGAAGGTTTCTTCGTCTTGTGCTCGGGTGTTTCGCTGGCGGTTCCGGGGGCGGGCGCCGTCATGGCAATACTCCACAGCAGGTTTCGACTTGCTTCTTCACGTCATGCCGGTGCCACCAGCCGCCACCGAGAGCCTGGAACAGCGCCGCCGTATCGGCATAGCGCTGGGCAGTGGCCTTGATGCGGGTGATGACGGCCGATTCGTAGGTTTGCTCGGCGGTCAGCACCGAGGTGTAGGGCACGCCGCCGAGGCGGAACTGACGCTCGATGAGATTGAGGCTGCGCTGCGCGTCGTGCTCGGCCGCAGTGTCCGCCGCAAGCGCGATGGCGTCGTAATGCAGGGCTTCCAGTGCGTCCGCCACGTTCTGGAAGGCGAGTACGACCGTGTTCTCATAGGTCTCGGCAGCTGCCTTCATGGTCGCAACAGCGGCGCGGCGCTTGTAGAACAGCGTGCCACCCTCGAAGAAGGGCTGGGTGATGCCGGCGGCAAGATTCCACAACAGGGTCTGCGGAGCGAACAGGGCCTGGCCGTCCAGCGCTTCATGGCCGATGCCGGCGGAAAGGGTGATTTGCGGCAGCATGTTCGCGGTGGCGACGCCGACCTGCGCCGTGTCCTGGTGCAAGACCGCTGCCGCCTCGCGAATGTCTGGGCGCTGGCGTACCAGCGCGGAGGGGAGGCTCACCGGCAGGCTTTCCGGCAGCGCGAGATCGGCCAGGGTGAAATCGGCTGCGTGGAAGCGGCTCGGAGGAACTCCTTCATAGGCTGCGAGTTGGTCCCGTGTCTGCGCAAGCTGCTTGCGCAGAGGCGGTAGTGTTGCTTCTGTCTGGGCCAGCTGGGTGCGTTGGGTGATCGCGTTGGTTTCGGGAATGCCTCCAAGCGCCACCTGACGGTCGAGAATGTCGAGCAGTCCTTTCTCCGCGCGGATGATCCGCTCCGTCGCCTCGATCTGGGCGGTCAGCGAAGCTTCGGTAACCGAGGCGGTGACGATGTTGGCAGTGAGCGAGAGATAGGTAGCCTCAAGTGCGAATCGCTGCTGTTCGGCCTGAGCATGCAGGCTTTCGACTTGCCTCCGTGTGCCGCCAAACACGTCGGGCGCATAGGATACCGCGACGGAGGCGTTGCGCAGCGAATAGGTGAGGCCGGCGCCGGCAGAGCCGAGGCTCGTCGTTCCCAGTCCGCTGCGCACTCGTTCGGCCTGGAAACTTCCAGAGATTGAAGGGAAAAACCCGCCTTCGGCCGCTCGGGCGGTGTCGCGTGCGGCCAGCAGGGTGTATTGGGCCGATTCCAGGCTCGGATTGTTCCCCAAAGCCTTGCGGATCAGCGCATCGAGTGGTTTCGAATGGTAGAGCGTCCACCACTCGCCAGCGATTTTCTGGCCGATCACGAGATGCTGCGGAGTTCCTCCTGCGCCGGAGGTCGAAGCCGTGCTGTTGGGCAGTCGGCTTGTGGTGTAGCCATGCAGCTTCGGGGCCGCGGGCTGGTGATAGTTCGGGCCGACCGCGCAACCCGCGAGCAGCGTGGTGCCGAGCAGAACCGTTGCCAGCCGAACGCGGCGATGAAGCAGGATATCGGAAAAATTCATGATATGCAGTACCTGGCGTGCCTGAACTGAATGCGGACAGAACCGCCAGCCTGCACGCGGGAGCCTCCTCAGTGGACAAGTGGAAACTACAGAGTTTTCTGCCGATGCGTCAAGATATCGAAAAGAGGCCGATTTAATATTGAAATTCATGAATGTTCCTGCGATGGGAGAAGAAGGCGAGGAACTGGCTGATGGGTATTGTCACACGAGTTTGCCGCCGGCGCGACGCCGCAGATGCGGCGCGGCAACGGCGCGATGCGCTGATCGAGACGGCGGAACGGGTGTTCCTTCGCAAGGGGTATCATGCCGCGACGATGGACGATATTGCCGCGGAGGCCGGCATGTCGAAGCGAACGCTTTATCAGCTTGTGGACTCCAAGGAAGACCTGTTCACCGCTCTGCTCGAGCGCCGCCGTCGCCCTCTTGATGTTTCCGGCATTGAGACCGAGGGGCGGCCGGTGGACGACGTATTGAACGATATGCTCCGCTTGTGGGCGCACCACGTGTTGAGCCCGTCGATTATCGCACTTGCCCGGCTGATCATGGCGGAATACATGCATGGCCGGACGCTCTCCCGCCTGCTGGATCGGGAGGGGGCAAAGCCGTGCCGTGATGCGCTGCGGGATTATTTTTCCGCCAGTGCCGCCAGCGGATCCCTCGCCATCGACGATCCCGAAGAGGCGGCACACATGCTTTACGGGATGGCGGTCGGTAATATCCACATCGAAATGCTTTTGGGCATCGGAAAGGCCCGTAGCCGTGCCGAAATCGATGCCCGGATTGCCCGTGCTGTCGGCTTGTTCCTCGGTGGGGCTAGGCCAAGCGGGCGGGTGGGATCAGACGTGCCCGCGCAGGTCCGCGAAACGATGGCGCAGAGTTGAATCTGCCGTCGGTAGCGCGCCTGTCTCGGTCGCGCCGTTATGGCTCAGCCAGAGCTCCGATGCATCGAGTAGCGCCTCGTAGAGTTGGGCACAGAGTCGGCGCGCCCCGTCGCCGGCCCACTCTTCCGGTAGGAAAGTAGCCGGCAGACGCGGGTCCCGCAGCACAATCCGCCGGTAGTCATGGATCAGCAGCAGCCGGGCCAGCAGCGCATCGCGCGGATCGAAAGCCGGGGCGTCGGCCGTAAGCCCGCCGAAAATGGCAAGAAATCCCTTGTAGTGATCGCACAAGGCATCCAGTCGCCAGGCTCGCGCCGCCAGTCGGCGCAGTGATTCCGGGCCGCCGGTTGCTCGAAGAACGATGCTCCCAGCTTCGAGCGAGCGTGGCAACGGCCGGTCCGGCGCGAGCAGTATGCCTTGCCATGAGGCAAAGCCGAGTCGGTTGAACCGCTCGCGTGCAGGTTCCCGGCCCGGTCCTGGCTCGGGGAGGGCGATGATCAGGCTCCGAGCTGCTGTGCCACGAGGCCGACCGTAGATATGTCGCGCGGCGCGGATGAACTCACCGCGGCGTGACGGGCCGATCCGGTAGTAACTCGAACGGCCACGGCGGCTCGCCACCAGCCAGCCATCAGCGGCAAGCCTCGAGATAGCGGTACGTATTACACCCGGGCCAATGCCAAGGGACTCGAACAGGTCGAGTATGGTAGCGAGAGCAATGGCGCTGCCGCGTGGTAGCAGAGCATCCCCGAACAGCGTTACGATAAGCGATCCGGTATGGGAGGGTTGCTCATGCAATCGGGCCACAAGAGCGGCGACATGATGGTTCATGGTCGGATAAGACCTTAATCCGCCCAGCTTCGCCAGTGCTGCGTTAACCGAACCGTGACAATGGCCAAGACGACCTGCTCCCCCGATTGTTGCCGACCAAGGATAGAGTCTTGTTCCTTCATGATGGTTGTTTGAGGTGAATGCAACGCGTCTGGGGGCATGCCTCCAAATACGTTGGCCGATGATCTTGGCGGGGGCCTTTCCGCCCAGTTTCGAGTACGGCCTCCGGTATTGTAGCCGTGTTGCCAGACAACGAGGACGAGCCGTGCATGGGATAGCGAGGTGAACAGCGCCTCGCTGAGACATTGGTCCCGCAGGCGTCGGCACTATCCTGAATTTGGTGTGTGGTTTGGATAATGGGCAGAAAGGAAGGCCCATATGGCACGACGGACGGCACCGGCGATCCCGGGCGATTTGCTGGACCAGCTTCTGGCTGGTGGTGACGCGGCGGCAGCGCTGAATTCTGGGGACCTGGTGAACGCGCTGAAGAAAGCCCTGGCGGAGCGGGTCTTGAGCGCGGAGATGGATTACCATCTGAGTGACGAAGCGGAGGCGGAGAACAGCCGCAACGGCTACGGCCGCAAGTCGGTGTTGACCGGCACGGGAAAGATCGAGATCGCGATCCCGCGAGACCGTGCGGGTAGCTTCGATCCGCAACTGATCGCCAAATACCAGCGCCGGTTTCCGGGCTTCGATGACAAGATCATCTCGATGTATGCGCGGGGGATGCGCATCCGGGAGATCGCGGAACATCTGCGCGAGATTTACGGCATGGATGCCTCGGCGGAACTGATCAGCACGATCACGGATGCCGTGCTGGACGAGGTGACGGCCTGGCAGCAGCGGCCGCTGGATCCGGTCTATCCGCTGGTATTCTTCGATGCCATCAGGGAGAAGATCCGCGACGAAGGCGTGGTCCGCAACAAGGCGATCGATATCGCGCTGAGCGTCATGGCCGACGGGACGAAGGTCGTGCTCAGATGTGGATCGAGCAGAACGAGGGCGCCAAATTCTGGCTGCGGGTGATGAACGAGTTGAAGAACCGCGGCGTCGAGGACATCCTGCTGGCTGTGGTCGATGGCCTGAAGGGGGGGCCGGAGGCGATCACTGCCGTCTTTCCCGAGACGATCGTGCAGACCTGCATCGTCCATCTGCTCCGGAACTCCATGGATTTCGTGTCCTACAAGGACCGCAAGGCGGTCGAGACTGCCCTCAAGGATCTACCGGGCCGTCGATGCCAGGGCCGCCGAGG
>NZ_AFPR01000151.1:0-8374 GCF_000219295.1 Acidiphilium sp. PM | reverse complement strand
TTGCGTGTCTCAGCGAAGGTCGGGCTCCTGTGCGCGCCGGCGCCGAGCTTCGCGATGCCGCCGGGCAACCGGCCGGGCGCGTCACCTCCGGCACCTTCGGGCCGAGCGTCAACGGGCCGGTGGCGCTCGGCTATGTCCGCGCCGATTGCGCCGGCGACGATTCGACCCTGATCGCCGGGCTGCGCGGCCGCGATATCGGCATCACCGTCGTGCCGCTGCCTTTCGTTCCGCATCGTTATCATCGCTGAAAGAGGACCAGATGACCGAGACCCGATTCTCCAAGGACCATGAATGGGTGCGGCTCGACGGCGACGTCGCGACCGTGGGGATCACCGATCACGCGCAGTCCGCGCTCGGCGATGTCGTGTTCGTTGAACTGCCCGAGACGGGGCGGCATGTGGATGCCGGCGAGGCCTGCGCGGTGGTGGAAAGCGTCAAGGCTGCCTCGGATGTCTATGCCCCGCTGGCCGGCACGGTGACGGAGGCGAACGGCGCGCTGGCCGATGATCCCGGCATGGTCAATGCGCAGGCCGAATCCGGCGCCTGGTTCTTCCGCATGACCCTGGACGACCGCGCCGCCTTCGACGCCCTGCTGACCGCCGACGATTACCAGGCCTTCCTCGCAACGCTCTGACCGGAGCCGCCGCCATGCCGGATACCGCGCCCCAGACCATCGACGATTTCACCGCCCTGCTGGCCGAGGAGCGCTTCGCCCTGCGCCATATCGGCCCCGGACCAGCCGAGCGCGCGGCGATGCTGCGCGCGCTGGGCGCGGCGGATCTCGACGCGCTGATCGCCCGCACCGTGCCGGAGACGATCCGCAGCGCGGCACCGCTCGACCTGCCGGCGGCGCTGACCGAGGGTGAGATCCTCGACGATCTGCGCCGCTACGCCGCGGACAACGAGGTGAAGCGCAGCCTGATCGGGCTTGGCTATCACGGCACCGTCACGCCGCCGGTCATCCTGCGCAACGTGCTGGAAAATCCCGGCTGGTACACCGCCTACACGCCGTATCAGGCCGAAATCGCGCAGGGACGGCTGGAGGCGCTGCTGAATTTCCAGACGATGATGGCGGAGCTTGCCGGGCTCGACCTCGCCAATGCCTCGCTGCTGGACGAGGGCACGGCGGCGGCGGAGGGCGTCTCGCTCGCCCATGCGGTGCACAAGGGCGGATCGACGGTGATCGCCGTCGCGGCCGACCTGCACCCGCAGAGCCGGGCGGTGATCGCGACCCGTGCCGCGCCGCTCGGCTGGACGCTTGAAGATGTCGCGCCGGGGGATGCCGGGGCGATCGAGCAGGCGAAGCCCTTCGCCGTGGTGCTGCAATATCCGGGCACGACGGGCGCGGTCCGCGACCTGTCGGACGAGATCGCGGCGGCGCATCGCGCCGGGGCGCTCGCCATTGTCGCGGCCGATCCGCTGGCGCTGACGCTGCTGCGGCCGCCGGGCGAGATGGGGGCGGATATCGTGGTCGGCTCGGCGCAGCGCTTCGGCGTGCCGATGGGTTTCGGCGGCCCGCACGCGGCCTATTTCGCCACCCGCGATTCGCTGAAGCGGCATATGGCCGGCCGGCTGGTCGGCGTTTCGGTCGATGCGGCGGGGAGCCCGGCGCTGCGGCTCGCGCTGCAGACGCGCGAGCAGCACATCAGGCGCGAGAAGGCGACCTCGAATATCTGCACCGCTCAGGTGCTTCTGGCGGTGATCGCCGGATTCTATGGCGTGTGGCACGGGCCGGAAGGGCTGGCGCGGATCGCCCGGCGGGTGCATCTCGCGGCCAGGCTGCTGGCCGGCGCGGCGCGGGCGGCGGGGCTTTCGATCCGCCATGACGTGTTCTTCGACACGATCGCGATCGAGGCGGGCGCCGGTGCCGACTCGCTGATGCAGCGGGCGCTGGGCGCGGGGTTCAACCTGCGGCGCGTCGATGACGGTTGCGTCGCCATCGCGCTCGACGAGACGGTGACGGCGGCGGAGATTACCACTCTGGCCGGCGTGATCGGCGGCGCGGCGGATGCTGCGGCCTCGCCACTCGACGCGTTGGGGCGGCAGAGCGCCTTCATGGTCGAGCCGGTGTTCCACGCGCATCGCTCGGAGCACGCGATGCTGCGCTATCTCAAGCAGCTCGAGGACAAGGATGTCGCGCTCAACCGCAGCATGATCCCGCTCGGCTCCTGCACGATGAAGCTGAACGCGACGGCGGAGATGATTCCAATCACCTGGCGTGCCTTCGCCGACATCCACCCCTTCGCGCCGATGGAGCAGACCCGGGGGTATCGGGCGCTGATCACGCGGCTGTCGGAGGATCTCGCGCGGATCACCGGCTTCGCGGCGGTCTCGCTGCAGCCGAATTCCGGCGCGCAGGGGGAATATGCGGGGCTGCTGGCGATCCGCGCCTTCCACGCCGCGCGCGAGGAGGGGCATCGCGACATCTGCCTGATCCCCTCCTCGGCGCATGGCACCAACCCGGCCTCGGCGACGATGGCGGGTTATCGGGTGGTGGTCATCGGGTGCGACCGCGCGGGGAATATCGACCTCGCCGATCTCGAGGCTAAGATCGCCGCGCATGCGGGGAAGATCGCGGCGCTGATGATCACCTATCCCTCTACCCATGGCGTGTTCGAGGCGAGCGTGCGGGATATCTGCGCTCGCGTGCATGCGGCGGGCGGCCAGGTCTATATGGACGGGGCGAACATGAACGCGCAGGTGGGGCTGACCTCGCCGGCGGCGATCGGCGCCGATGTCTGCCATCTCAACCTGCACAAGACGTTCTGCATTCCGCATGGCGGCGGGGGGCCTGGCGTGGGGCCGATCGCCGTGGCCGCACATCTCGCGCCGCATCTGCCGAACCATCCGCTACGCTCGGATGCAGGACCCTCGACCGGCTATGGCCCGGTGAGCGCGGCTCCCTTCGGCTCGGCCTCGATCCTGCCGATTCCTTACGCCTATATCCGCATGATGGGGCCGGACGGGCTGCGCGAGGCAACGGCGGTGGCGATCCTCAATGCCAACTACATCGCCCATCGGCTCGCGCCGCATTACCCGATCCTCTACACAGGCGCGAACGGCATGGTCGCGCATGAATGCATCATCGACTGCCGGCACTTCCAGGCAGAGGCCGGCATCTTGGTCGAGGACATCGCCAAGCGGTTGCAGGATTACGGGTTCCACGCGCCGACCATGTCCTGGCCGGTGCCGGGCACGCTGATGATCGAGCCGACCGAGAGCGAGACGAAGGCGGAACTCGACCGGTTTTGCGATGCGATGATCGCGATCCGCGGCGAGATCGCCGATGTCGCGGCCGGCGCGCTCGACCGGGTGGACAACCCGCTGAAGAACGCGCCGCATACCGCCGCCGAGGTGATGGCGGCGACATGGACGCATGGCTATGGCCGCGACCGCGCTGCCTTCCCGCTGCCCCATGTGCGCGCTGCGAAATACTGGCCGCCGGTCAAGCGGGTGGACAACGTGTATGGCGACCGCAACCTCGTCTGCTCCTGCGCGCCGCTGTCGGCCTATGCCGAGGCAGCGGACTGAGCGGGGCGCGGTTTCGCAAATCCCGGCCGGGCCCACATCCAGAGCCGTGCGGGGCGCGTAACCCCGGCACGGCTTTGCATGGAGGACCCGCGTGATGACACTTGCCCGCCGCTCGCTGCTGGCGGCAGCTCCGGCGCTGCTCGCCGGCTGCACGTTCGATACCAGCCCCTATCCCCAGCCTCCGCTGCGCCATGCGCGCGTCGATCTCGACCGGTTCATGGGGCGCTGGTACATCATTGGCCACATCCCGTATTTCGCCGAGGCGGGTTATGTCGGCTCCTATGCCGTCTATACGCGCCGTCCCGACGGGGCGATCGACGACCAGTATAATGGCTATCCGAAGAGCTTTGCCGCGAAACGGTTCCAGTTCACCTCGGTCGACCAGGTGGAACCCGGGACTGACAATGCGGTCTGGCGCGTGACCCTGCTGAACGGTCTGGTTGGCGTGCCGTATGTGATCATGCATGTCGAGCCCGACTATTCGGTGTTCCTCGGCGGATTTCCGAACCGTTCGCTGGGCTGGATCTTCGCGCGCGAGAAACGGATGGACGAGGCGACCTATCGCGCGATGCTCGACCGTTTCTATCGCCAGGGCTACGACGCGCGGCAGTTCAGGCGGGTGGCGCAGTTTCCCGACCAGATCGGACGGCCGGGTTTCGAGCGCGTCTGAACGGCGGGGACATGGCGTTTTGGGGGCCTTGCCGCCGACGCGGCGCGTCGGCATATCATGATTCATGAGGTCAAGCGCCGCCCATGAGTGAGTCTGCCGCGCCGCTGCGCCGCCTGGCGAGGCTGCTGTGGCGCGCGGCGCGCGCGATCGTGTTCGCCATCGGGCTGGTGACGATCCTTCTCGCCGGCGCAGGGCTGTGGGGGCTTCACCGCCTCGCGGGCCGCCCAACGGCGCTGCCGGAACATTTCATCCTCTCGCTCAATCTTCAGACGGCGCCGCCGGACGTCGCCGCGCCGTCGGCGCTGCTGAGGCGGGCGACGGGCGCGACGCCGACGCTTGAGCAGACGATCGCGGCGATCGACCGCGCCGCCACCGATCCGCGCGTGCGCGGCATCGATATCCTTCTCGGCGGCGGATGCTGCGGCCTGACCACGGCCGAGGAACTGCATGACGCGCTCGCCCGGTTCCGGGCCATTTCGCACCGGCAGGTGGTTGCGCGCGCGATGTCCTTCGACGGGGCGGAAGGGCTGGGTGCCTATATCGTCGCGACGGCGGCGAACCGGATCGAACTTTCCGATGCCGGCGATTTCGGGGTCACCGGGCTCGCCCTGCAAAGCCCGTTCGCGGCGGACCTGCTCAAGATGGCCGGGGTCGAGGCGCAGTTCGAGCATATCGGCAAATACAAGACCTACCCGGAACTGTTCACCCGCTCCGGCCCATCGGCGGCGGCGACCGAGATGATGAACAGCCTGGCCGGCTCGCTCTACGATTCGGCTCTGGTGCCGATCGCAGCGCGGTTGAAGCGCAGCCCGGACCAGGTGAAGGCCCTGTTCGACCAGGCGCCGTTCAGCGCCGCGCAGGCGAAACAGGACGGGCTGGTCGACACCGTGCTGCCGCTTTCGGCAGAGGTCGCGCATGTGCGCGGCGTACATGTGTCGCTCGCCGATTATGTCGCCGACGCAGCGCCGGCGCCCGCGGGCGCGCCGAAGGTCGCCCTGATCGTCGCCCATGGCGATATCAACGCGCCTGACGCGCCGGGGCGGCGCAGCGGGATCGATCCGGCCCGCCTGGCGCATGAAATCGCGACGGCGGTCGCGGATCCGTCGATCCGCGCCATCGTGCTGCGGCTCGACACGCCGGGCGGAACGGTGACCGGCTCGGCCATGGTCGGCGCCGAGGTTGCGCGCGCCGCTCGCCTGCACAAGCCGCTGATCGTGTCGATGGGTGCGCTCGACGCCTCTGGCGGCTACTGGATTTCGAGCCACGGCGCCGTGCTGGTGGCCGATCCGGCGACGCTGACGGGGTCGATCGGCGTGCTCGGCGGCAAATTCAGCTTCGGCGGGCTGCTGGCCCGCCTGGGCGTCAGCGTCAGCACGGCCTCGCGCGGAGCGAACGCGCTGTTCGACAGCGCGGTGACGCCGTGGACCCAGGCGCAACTCGCCAGCCTGCAAGGGCAGCTCGATCTCGACTATCAGAAATTCGTCGGCTGGGTGGCTGCCGGCCGGCGGATGAGTCCCGCGCAGGTGAACGCGGTGGGGCAGGGGCGTGTGTGGACCGGCGCGCAGGCCCGCAGCCGAGGCCTGGTCGACCGGCTGGGCGGCTACCATGAAGCCTTCATGACCGTGCGCGCGGCGCTGCATCTGCCGGCCGATGCCGCGCTCGATATCGTCCCCGGCAACGAACAGCCGGGGCTGGCCGCGCTGCTCGCGACCCTCGCGCGGCAGGCGAATCCCCTTGAGGCCGCCGCGTTGCCGGAACCGCTGCGCGGCCTCTTCGCGCTGACGCGACTGCATCGATTGTCGATGGTGCCCGTCGAGCTTCGGTGATATCCAAAAAACTAACGATTGGTTAACGAATCGGGTTCGGCTGGGCCGCTTCGAGAACAAAATAGAAACATGGACAAATGGCCCTTGTCTCGCTGCGTCGCTTCGCGGGCGATTCCGATTTGTTGCGGTCGCGGAGAGGAAATTTTGCGAGTGATCGGTGGAAATCCCTTTGACGCCCATGATCGCCCATGTTATCCCATGACAACCCATAGCGAATCCGACCGGCGTGACGCGTGTGCGTCGGAATGTTTGCAGCGAGGCATACCAACGGCGAGACGAAAGGGCCGCGACAGCGCCGATGAGCCAGTTTCTCGGCACCCACAGGAACAGGCTGGACGCCAAGGGCCGCGTATCGGTTCCGGCGGCGTTCCGTGCCGCCCTGCGCCGGGAGGGTGACTCGCAAGGGCTGATCCTGCGGCCATCCCACAAGCACCGCTGCATCGAAGTCTGGCCGGCGCCGGTGTTTGAGGCGCTGGCGACGCGTTTGCAGGGACTCGACCTGTTCAGCGATACGCATGACGACATGGCGGCGGCGCTCTACGCGGATGCCTGGCCGCTCGAGGCCGACAAGGAAGGCCGGATCCTTTTGCCGGAACCGCTCGTGGAGCATGCGGGATTGCGCGACAGCGTGGTGTTCATGGGTCTGGGCCGGACATTCCAGATCTGGGAGCCGGAAGCGGCCGACCGCCGCCGTGCCGAGGCGCGGGAGCGCGCGCGGATCGGCGGACTTACCCTGCCGGCGGGGGCTTCGGCATGAGCGGCGGGCTTTCCCATGTGCCGGTGCTGCGCGAGGAGGCGGTGGCGATGCTCGCGCCCCGTGCGGACGGGGTTTATCTCGACGGGACATTCGGCGGCGGCGGCTATAGCGCTTCGATGCTGGAGGCAGCGACCTGCACGGTCTGGGCGATTGACCGCGATCCGGCGGCGATCGCGCGCGGCGCGGCACTCGCCGCCCGGTATCCCGACCGGTTGCACCTGATCGAGGGCCGGTTCGGCGACCTGCTCGCTCTGCTGCGCGACCGCGGGGTGACGGCACTCGACGGCGCGGTGTTCGATTTCGGGGTGTCGTCCTACCAGCTCGACGATCCGTCGCGCGGTTTTTCCTTCCGGACCGACGGCCCGCTCGACATGCGCATGGGCGCGGCCGGGCCGACGGCGGCCGATATCGTGAACGGCTATGCCGAGGCGGAACTGGCCGACATTCTCTTTCATTTCGGAGAGGAGCGGGCGTCGCGGCGGATTGCCGCCGCGATCGTCCGGCGTCGTGCCGCTCAGCCCTTTGAGACGACGGCCGATCTTGCGGCGGTGATCCGCACGGTGGTGCGGCCCGACCGCTCGGGCATTGATCCGGCGACACGCAGTTTCCAGGCGCTGAGGATCGAGGTGAACCAGGAACTCGCCGAGATCGAACGCGCGTTGGAGGCCGCCGCGTCGCTGCTGGCGCCGGGCGGGCGTCTCGTCGCCGTGTCGTTCCATTCGCTGGAGGATCGCATCGTCAAACGTTTCATGAACGCTGCGACCGGCCATGTCGCCGCGCCCTCGCGGCACGATCCCTCCGGCCTCGCGCGGCAAGCCGCGGCGCCGCGCTTCCGGGCTCTGACCCGCGGTGTCGTTACGCCCGGAGAGGCGGAGACCGCCGCCAATCCGCGCGCCCGGTCGGCGCGGCTGCGTGGAATCGAGAGGCTCGCGGCATGATCCGCCCGGTGACCCTCGTGACCGGGCTGCTCATGCTGGGCTCGGGTGCCTGGCTGTTCGTGGTGAAGCACCGCGCCGGCACGCTCGAGCACAAGATTGGCGGGGTTACCGCGCAGATCCGCAGTTCCGAGCAGCGCATCCGCGTGCTGCGCGCCGAATGGGCGCTCGAAACCGATCCGAACCGGCTGGCGCGGCTCGCCGCCATGTTCATGCCGCAGCTCAGGCCGATGAAGCCGGATCAGCTGGTATCCTGGCAGCAACTGGCGGATGCCCTTCCGCCGCCGGGTGCGGAACTGCCGCATCTGCCGTTGCCGCCGCCCTTGCCGGGCGACCTGTCCGGTGCGCCGTCATCTGCCGCCGTTGCCGCGGCGGCTGCGCCGGAGACCGTCGCCCTGGCCACGATTCCGCTGCCCGTCCCGCCGCGGAGCCTGCCGGCGCCAAGGTTCGCGGCGGCGACGTCGCAAACTGCTCTGGCGGCGCCCCAAGCGCATCTCGCCGTGCCGCATCCGGCTGTGCGCCCTGTTGCGGTTCGCCGCTCCGTGGTGGCGCCGGCGCAGCATGCCGTCGTCGTGCACCGGCCTGCAAGCCAGCGGCATGACGTTGTCGCGCGTGCCCACAGCCCCGCCATTGCCGCCGCGCGCCGCCCGCAGAC